>CAYSKJ010000111.1:0-10874 GCA_964431655.1 uncultured bacterium
TGTCAGGTCTGAAGAAATAAGCAGATTAAAGAAGGATATAATAAGCAGGTTCGAATCGCTGATCGAGGAAGATGCCTTTAATAAGGCCAAGATAAATAATTTCCTGGAAGAGCAGATATCCCTGGATATGAGGAAAAGGATACTGGAGACCGGTATAAGGATAGACGGAAGGAAATGCGACGAAGTAAGGCCGATAACCACCAAGATAGGCTTTCTGCCCAAGGCCCACGGCTGTGCCATATTCAAGAGGGGTGAGACCCAGGTACTTGCTGTTATCACATTTGGAAGCCCCGGGGATGAACAGAGGATAGACTCAGTAGAGGGAGAGGACAAAGAAAGCTTCATGCTGCATTATAACTTCCCCCCCTACAGTGTCCACGAGGCAAAACCTCTCAGGTTTACCAGCAGGAGAGAGATAGGGCACGGGAATCTTGCAAAGATGGCTATTCAGCCTTTACTGCCGGACAATGAGGAATTCCCCTATGTCATCAGGGTGGTTTGCGAGGTACTGGAAAGCAACGGCTCTTCCTCCATGGCTTCCGTGGCTTCTTCGTCCCTTGCCCTCATGGATGCAGGGGTTCCGATAAAAAAGCATGTTGCCGGAGCGGCCATGGGCCTTGTCAAGGACAAGGACAACTGGGTTGTGCTCACGGATATACTCGGCCAGGAGGACCACCTGGGCGATATGGATTTCAAGGTTGCAGGCACCATGGACGGGATTACCGCTGTTCAGCTTGATGTGAAGATACCAGGGATAAACGATGATATACTGAGAAAGGTTTTTGAGGATGCCAGGAAGGGCAGGGAGCATATAATAAATATCCTTACCTCTGCAATCCCGGAACCAAGGCCTGAACTTTCGGAAAATGCGCCGAGGATTATTACCATAGAGCTGAAAAACGGCGATAGGATAAAGGATATCATCGGCCCGGGCGGGAAGATAATCAAGAAGATGGTTGAAGATTACGGTGTTGCCATTGATATTGACAATAATACCAATACCGTGAAGATATACGGCTCTGACATGGAAAAAGCAAAGGAAGCCGAGGCTGCCATAAAAGAAATAGTCAAGGAACCGGAGGTCGGCGAGATTTATGAAGGCAAGGTGGCTAAGATAACTACCTTCGGAGCCTTTGTAGAGATTCTCCCCGGTGTACAGGGGCTTCTCCACATATCCGAGATAGAGAACCGCAGGATTGCAAAGGTGGAGGATGTCCTGAAAGAGGGGGAGATAGTCAAGGTATTAGTCCTTGAAATAGATAAAATGGGCAAGATCAGGCTTAGCAAAAAAAGACTGGATGCACCGAAACAAGATTGAAGTAGTATTTGAAAAGATACACGAAGGGGTAATTATACCCTGTAAAATGTCCAACGGTTCATCAGGCTATGACATAAGGGCATATCTTGGTGAACCCGTTGCCATCCCTCCGAAAAAAAGCGCTGTTATCCCTACAGGATTGAGACTGATGATGCCTGAGAATCTGGAAGCCCAGGTGCGGCCTAGAAGCGGTCTGGCTATGAAATACGGGATAATGGTTGTCAACAGCCCGGGAACCATCGACTCAGATTACCGGGGCGAGATCAAAATACTTCTCTACAATTCAGGGGAAGAAACCTTCATTGTCAATGACAAGGACAGGATCGCCCAGATTGTCTTTGGTTTTGTTCCCTGGATAGAGATAAGGGAAGGGAAGGTAGAGACAACAGAAAGAAACGCCAATGGTTTTGGAAGCACGGGGAAAAAATAAAAAAGGGATGCTGAAAACAGCATCCCTTGAAGCGTCCCCAAGGGGATTCGAACCCCTGTCGCAGGCGTGAAAGGCCTGTGTCCTGGGCCATCTAGACGATGGGGACATTCTTATGAGGTATACCGGGCTCGAACCGGTGACCCTCTGCTTAAAAGGCAGATGCTCTACCGCCTGAGCTAATACCTCTTTTTTCAGGACTGCCCAAGTTGCAAGCTAACTATCTATACTATAGATGAAATATTGTCAAAAAAAAAATTAGACATCTGCAAAATTAAATTCATACCCGAGGATGGATTCCCTGAAAATGGTCTGGTCCCTGCGCGGCCCTGTCGATACAATTAAAACGGGCGTGCCTGTGTTTTCCTCTATGAAGGATATATAGTCCTTGAGCTTCTGGGGAAGATCCTCGTAATTGCCCGTACTGCTTATGTCCTCGCTCCATCCGTCCAGTTGGGTATAGACGGGCTTTACCCTGTCGAGGATATCTTCATGAAGGTCTATATCTGATAAGACGGAGTTTTTATACCTGTATCCGGTGCAGACGGGTATCTTTTCGAGCCCGGACAGGACATCTGATTTGGTAAGGGCAAATCCGTCAAAACCATTTATTCTGGTGCTGTATTTAAGAAGTACCATATCAAGCCATCCGCACCTCCTGGGTCTTCCCGTAGTTGCACCGTACTCGCCCCCCGTGCTTCTGAGGAATTCTCCGTCTTTTCCCTCGAGTTCTGTGGGGAAGGGGCCGTTGCCTACCCGGGTGGTATAAGCCTTGGCGACACCAATGACTGAATTGAGCATTTTAGGCGGTATGCCCAGGCCCGGGCATATCCCCCCGGATGTGCATACAGAACTTGTTACATAGGGGTAGGTGCCGTGGTCCAGGTCCAGAAGGCATCCCTGTGAACCTTCTATTATGACTGTTTTATTGTTCTTCAGAGCATCAGAAAGATACTTTGAGGAATCAATCACAAAGGGCCTTATTCTTTCCCGGTAGTCTTTAACATAGGTAAAAAGTGTATTTATATCCGTTTTATCAGGATTGCTGCGGCCAAGGATCGCTTCTGATATGGACAGGATGCTTTCCAGTTTTCCCCTGAGAATATTGTCCTCCAGGAATAAATCGCATATTCGGACCCCCTTGCGCAGTGCTTTAAGGGCATAGGAAGGGCCTATGCCCTTTTTTGTGGTACCAATGCTGTTTTTTTTAATAAGGTTTTCAAGGGCTGAATCAATATGCTGAAAAACGGGCAGGGATACATGGGCCCTTGAGCTTATGAACACCCTGTCTTTTATCCTGATTCCCCTTTCCATGCATGCGCGGGCTTCCTGGAAGAACGCGTCCAGGTTAATTACCATGCCGTTGCCGAGGATGCTTACCTTATCTTCAGAGAGAATCCCCGAAGGCAGAAGGTGGAGGATGAATTTCTCCTTCCCCGCAACTATGGTATGGCCGGCATTATTGCCTCCCTGGAAGCGGGCTACTATATCTCCCCGGCTTATGAACAGGTCCACTATCTTCCCCTTTCCCTCGTCGCCCCACTGGGAGCCAAGAACAGCAATTGAAGGCACAGCTTTCTCCTTCCTGTATTAATGAAGGAATAGTAAAATATTAATGCGATTTAGTCAATGAATTTGCAATAAATTATTTACAATTTGCGCTTTTGATTTATCTTTTTATTATGTTAAGCATTGAAGACAGCAGGATTGCCGGCATGATAAAGGATAGGATACTCTCCGAGTTCCGGTCCATTAATATTGCAGGTTTTGATGAGGTTACAGAATACCTCGCCGGTTCTTTCGGTTCATTCTTCAGAAGCAGGCTTATTATAGCCATGTCAAGGCTTCTTGGAACCCTGGATGAGACCAGGGTGCTTCTTTCAGCAAGCATTGAAATTCTGCATTATGCCACCCTGCTCCATGATGATGTAATAGATGGATGCCGTTACCGAAGGAACAGCCAGTCCCTTAATTCTGCATTTGGAGACAAGACCGCCATCCTTACAGGGGACATGCTCTTCGGTATGGCCGGCAGGATGGTGGCGATGTGCAAAAAGCCTTTTCTTTACAGCCATGTGGCGGATACGGTGCTTTGCATGGCCGGGTCGGAAATTGAGGAATACCTCTCCCAGGGCAGTCCTGAAACGGGTATTGATGCCTATCTAAGGATTATTGACGGCAAGACAGGGAGCCTTTTCGGCCTTGCCTTTCTTTTTGCCTCATACAGGGGAGAAAAAGCTGATGAAATGTTCTATGAAAAGGGCGTTGAATTCGGCAGATGTTTCCAGATAATTGACGATACCAAGGATTATATGCTTGATTTTTCTGATAATACGAAGCCGGTATTTAATGATTTTTCCTCGGGGACCATGACTTACCCCCTTTTAATTCTCCTGAGGAGTCTTAAGGGAAGTGACAGGGATTTCGTCCTGCAAAAATTCGGGAAAAAGACTGAGCCGGGGGATGAAAATTACATAAGGAAACTCTTACAGGAATACCGGGTATTTGGTCAGATACTCCAGGGAATGGAGGACCGGCTGAAGAATATCTTCCATGCACTGGGTTTCCATGACCTCAGCAGTTTTGAGCCGATAATAGACGAGATGCTTGACAAGGTTAAAAAGGGAGGGGGGTAAGATGCACGAAGCATTGCACTATTCAAAACTAAAGGATAACAGGGTAAAATGCAGGATCTGTCCCAATAACTGCATTATTGATGACCAGAAAAGGGGAATATGCATGGGAAGGCTGAATAAAGCCGGTACTCTGATTGCAGAGAATTACGGGCAAATTGTGACAGCATCAGTAGATCCGGTTGAAAAAAAGCCCCTTTACCATTTTTACCCCTCAGAATTAATCCTTTCCATATCTACCTACGGCTGCAGTTTTTCCTGTCAGTTCTGCCAGAACTCCCAGCTGAGCCAGCATATACTGGGGGCAGAATACATGGACCCGGCTGATATTGTGGAGCTGACCCTGAGGAAAAACAGCTTCGGCATTGCCTATACCTATTCAGAGCCCCTGGTATGGTATGAATATGTGCTTGACTGTGCCAGACTTGCAAAGGAAAAAGGCCTGAAAAACGTCCTCGTGTCCAATGGCTATATAAATGAGGAGCCTCTGCAGGAGCTGATGAAGTATATTGATGCTGTAAATATAGATATAAAGAGCTTCAGGGATGCATTTTACAGGGAATACTGCAATGGAAAACTTGAGCCTGTGCTTGCTTCAGCAAAAGCTTTTTACAAAAACAAGGTTCATATTGAGATAACAAACCTGGTGATTCCTGCCCTCAATGACACAGAGCAGGAGATAAGAGACCTTGCAAACTTTATACACGATGAAATGGGAAAAGAGGTCCCTCTGCATTTTTCAAGGTATTTTCCCAATTACCGGATGAATATTGAACCCACTCCCCTGAGTACCCTGGAAATGGCATACAGTATTGCCAGGGAAAAACTGGATTATGTATATATCGGGAATATCCACAGCAGTGACGAATATAACAGCACCTACTGCCCTTCCTGCAATAATCTCCTTATAAGCAGGGCTTGCTACAGCGCGCGGAAGACAGGCCTGACAAAGGGCAGATGCAGTAAATGCGGAGAAATTATAAATGTCATCGGGTAGGGTGAAGAATACCAACCCCTTTCTTATTCTTAAATACCCCGGGTTCAGCTTTATATTGAACGGCGCATTTATAAAAGAGGTGATGATAGACGCCCCGGTTATCAGTATCCCGAATCTGAGATTCCCCTTTTCCTGTATCACTGTGAGGGACAAGAGGGTATTTCCCGTAATAGGCCTGGATGAATGCATTAGCGCCAGGGACAGGGATTTTTTCCCCTTTTATCTCTTTATCACGACCGCGAAATGCGGTTTCTGCATAAATACAAGCCGAATGCCCGTTATGTTCTATGATTACTTCAGGATTGAAAAGACACATACCCTCAAGTGCTTTGACCTTTATAAGAAGGATGAGGAGAGCTATATAGACATTATACCTGATGAGCTTTACACAGCGACGCAGGATAACTTTGCAAGGCTTTTGAAAGCAGTTGATGGCGGCACAGGGATTTGAACCCCGGACACCACGGATATGAGCCGTGTGCTCTAACCAACTGAGCTATGCCGCCATTTAATTGAAAAACTAATATAAGATTAAATGAAAAACTGTCAATATAAAAATTAGCCCTGTATACAGGCTTTCATGGCAGAAGTCTAAATATCCTTTTTATTTTTTATGGCTTCATCCACAGTTTCCATGCCACCGAGCATGCGCAGAAGCTCGGCTTCCTTCTGGGTTTTGTCCAGGTGCATGGATGTGATGACAGGGAAGTCACCCTTTATGCTTTTCTCGATAAAGATGTGGTGCCGGCTGTACTTTGCTATCTGGGGCAGGTGGGTTATCACGATTACCTGACCGTTAGAAGCCATCTCCCTTAAAAGGACGCCTATCTTGTTTGCAGTCTCCCCGCCAATACCGTTGTCAATCTCGTCAAAGATGCTTATTGGCCTGTCTTCGGCGGATTTGAATATGCTCCTGACAGCCAGGGATATCCTGGAGAGCTCGCCTCCGCTGGTAATCTGGCTTAAGGGCAGGGGGGCTATATTGTAGTGCGGGGAATAGGCAAACTCTATTCTGTCCCGTCCGTTTACCGTATATCCGGAGATTTCCTGGGCCTGCTCCAGCTTTATATCAAAGAGGGCATTGTCCATGCACATCTCCTTCAGCTTTTCCATGATCCTGCGGGTTATATTGTCAGCACAGTCTGTCCTTGCCCTGGATATCTCACAGGCCTTTTCAGTTATGGCTTTTTCAAGGCTGGAAAGCTCATCTTCCCATTTCTGCATATCTGTCTCGGTATTTTGAAGCTCATTGAGTTTTTGCTCAGCCTGCTGGAGGTAATCAAGCACATCTTTTTCCGTATCTCCGTATTTTTTAAACAGGTTCTCAAGGGTGTTCATTCTTTCTTCCAGAATGTCCATTCCTGATTCCGTATCTTCAGCAATAAGGCTTTCATCAATAATCTTGACTATATCCTGTATCATATAGTAAAAGTCATTAATTTTTTTCGGGTATTCCCCAAGGGAAGCTATATAGCCTGACAGGCTTTCCAGATCGCCTGCGATTGAGCCGAGCTTTGCATATATGCTGTTTTCAGACTCATAAAGCCCGCTCATTATGCTGTCCCTAAGCTTTGTGATTATTATCATGTTCTTTTGTATCTTTTTCTTTTCCTTCAGGGATTCATATTCCCCGGGTCTTATCTCTGAGCGTTTTATCTCGCCTATTTCATACTCAAGGTTATTTACAGTTCTCTCCCTTGTATGTTTTTCAGCCTTTAATGCCTCTATTTTTCTCTTTAATGACTGATAATGGTGAAAATGATCAGCATAAACATTAAGCATGGTTTCGATACCTGCCAGGCTGTCGAGTATCTGAAGCTGGTAATCGCAGTTTAATAACAGCTGATTCTCATTCTGCCTGTAAATCTCAAAGAGCAGGGGAGCAAGCTTTTTCAGGAGGCTGCTGCTGGCAGGTATATCATTTATGAAGCTTTTACTCTTGCCTGAAGAGGTAAGGGACCTTCTTATTATTATGGTATCCTCCTCGATGCCATACTCTGAAAGCAGGCGGGTTACGGCAGGATTCTTTCCCTTGTGGCTGAGGGTTATGCACAGTGTTGAATCCGTGTCCCTGTTAAGCTTGTAGGAGTCGTAGAAGGGCTGGCCGATGCAGGTCTGAATCGCTTTGACAAGGACTGACTTGCCGGCGCCGGTCTCGCCTGTGATGACATTGAAGCCTTCCCTGAAATCTATGTCCATCTTCTCAATAAGCAGGAAATTCTTAATATAGATATTAGTAAGCATTGCCTATGCCCCAGTGGAGTTTTTTCTTCAGTATATCATAGTAATTCCTGCTTCTGGCATGAATGATTGGGATGGGTTTCCGGGCGCTTTTAACCGTAAGGGTCAAATCATCCCTGATACAGTGGGCAACCTGGCCGTCTGCAGTTACGATTAGATTCTTCTGGGTTCCCGATAGGGGAACTGATATTACGGAGTCCTCGGGTATTACCAGGGGCCTGTGGGTGAGGCTGTGGGGTGATATGGGGGATATGAGCAGGGCCTTGACCCTGGGGTTCACCACCGGCCCCCCCACCGAAAGATTATAGGCAGAGCTGCCTGTGGTGGTTGAAATTATTATGCCGTCGGCCACATAGGTGGTCAGTGGAAGGCCGTTTATGTGGCAGTCCAGCTCTATTACCCTGGCCACGGTCTTGCTGGTAACCACAATGTCATTGAGGGCGTAATTCCTGTATATAAGCCGGTCATCTTCGGTAATGGTGCTTTCAAGCATAAGCCTTGTGTCAATGCTGTAATTACCCTTTATTATCTCCTCCAGGGTAATGCATGCCATGTCAGCAGGGATTTCAGTCAGGAAACCGAGTCTGCCGAGGTTGATGCCGGCCAGGGGAACATCATGGCCGTACAGTATTCTGGAAGCATAAAGGAAGGTGCCGTCCCCTCCAAAGATTATGCACAGGTCAATGGCTCCGGGAAAATCTTTTATGTCTGCTTTTTCCATGGAAGGGAAAAGCAGGGACAAATATTCCGTCAGCAGTATTTCAGAGCCCTGTCGCCTGATAAGGGCAAAGACTCTTTCATATAGCTCTCTGTAGCTTTCTGAGTTATCTTTGGCAATTATGCCTATCCTCTTGAATTTCATATATCTGACTCCATTTTCAGTATATTCAGCAGAAAGCTGGAGAGATGCAATAACCGCACTTCTCCGAAATAGCGGTGCATGCCGTCAGCGAGCCTCAACATGCACAGTGGACAGCTTGAAATTACGGCAGAGGGTTTTTCAAACTTCCCGGCCGTTGCCTTTAGTATGGTCAGGCTGAGACTGCTGTTCTTTACGAAAAAACTGCCTCCTCCTCCGCAGCAGGAATCTATGACAGGCATATCTTCTTTAAGGGTATTTAACAGGCTGGAGGCACTCCTGACCGGGTGCTTTCCGCTGAAATGGCATGGCTGGTGATAAGCCGGAGAACCATTCTGGCTGTATTCAAAACTGCCGGCATAATCTTTCATCACTTCTGAGATATCCCTGACCCTGTCCCCGTCAATGCCGTACCATTCGATCAGAGCTGTCCTGCAGGTCGGGCAGGTGGTGATTATGCTTTCATGGGGAGTGGCTTTGAAGATATCAAGATTTTTTTTCTTTATCTCTTCTGCCTTTTTGTCAAAACCGTTGTAATAGAGGGGAAATCCGCAGCATGCAAGTCCTTCGGGTATTACAAAAGGTATATCCAGATTATCGAGCAGGGAAATGGTATCCTGTGCAATTCCGGGGAGTATAATATTACTGCCGCATCCAGGAAAATACAGGTATTTCGGCTCTGATCCAGCTTCCCTTCTTATTTCCTTTTTTGTATATGCAGGTTTTCTGTAATAGTTCGGAAGTATGGTGGAAACAGGGAGTTTGACAAGCTTTAAGTAAAAGAAACTGCTGTCTGCATACTCTTTTGTCAGAAGGCTGAACAGCTCCCTGGGTACCATCCTGCTGAGACGGGTGAGTATCTCCGCATTCATAAGCACCCTGGATATCACTCTGTCTGCAAAGCTCTTTTTAATATTCCCGGCTTTGACCATGGAGATTAAATCCAGGTATTTTACGTCCTTTTCGCACACTCCCCTGCACCTTAAGCAGACCAGGCATTTGTCAATACCTTCTTTCAGCTCCTGGGCAATAAAATCTTCGTTCTCAAGGAGACCGAGGAGGGCTATACGGCCCCGGGATGAATAGAGTTCGCTTCGCAGTTCATTGTAAACAGGGCATACGGCGAGGCATCGCCCGCATTTAACGCATTCGGAAAGGATATTCCCGATAATTGTATCTGTCATGATTCCCTCTTTATAACTACAGGCCTGGGCATGTATTTTTTGCTTATCTTTCTCCTGTTTGCTGTCATGTGTATAAGTTCCCTTCCCAGTGTGTTCTCCCTGTATTTTTGCAAATAATCCCTTATTACAGGGTTTATAAAAATTTTTTCAAGGTCGAACATGGACAGTACCTCGATAAGCACCAGGAATTTCTCTATATCGGAAAGGCTGTCGTCAATATAAAGCCTTTTTTCTTCCTTCAGTATGCAGTACCCGTTTATATGACTGCATTCCTTTATTACCTCCACATCAATCCTGGACAGAATATCCAGGCAGTAGTCAATAAGCCTGGGGAGTTCGCTTTGTTTAGTATGCAGCATAATAACTTACCAAATATATTATATATGCCTGAAGGATTTAATCAAGAAATATTAAAAAAAGCCTGTTGCATAAATAAAATCCGGGACCAATACCTGTTATCAGCGACGAAGAGTTGCTGAAAGAGATAAAGGACAGAATCAACAATTCATTGTTCATTGGAGAAGGTCACAGAAAGATATGGGCTTTTCTAAAGTTTAGGAGGAACATTAAAGTAAGCAGAAGAAGAGTCCAGAATATCATGAGGGTAATAATCTGTTATCCCCTCATAGGGCGTTAAAAAGAGATACGAAACTGCATGATGGGACCATTACCACAAACAGGCCTGATATAATGTATGGTGTATGGAACAGATGCATCAAAAATATGGACCTGGGATCAGGGCTGGGTCTGGGTATTTACAGCAGTTGATCATTGTCATGGAGAGGTTGTTGGCTGGCATGCGGCTAAAAAGGGTACCAGGTTTGCAGCCTTGGAACCCATAATGCAGGCATTAGGAAAATACTGGCATGGGTCCCGGGGCTAATTGCACCAGAGGCCTTCAGTTAAGAATGGATAATTGATGCCAGTATACATCAGATCACTTCATTAATCAGATCAGATACTGGGGGATTACTCCCAGCTTTGGATACCCAAGATGACCAGAGACTAATGGAGTTGTAGAACGCTTCAACAGAACATTGAAGGAACAGATAATATATGGCAGGACCTATCGGAATGTAAAGGATTTATCCGATACTATAACAGGACTTTCGGAGATAAATCGATATATGTATTATAAGTAGCTCTGTAAGAGGGATTACGGATTTATTTTTTGTAGAACCCAATTTTCATTAACTTCATACCCAAAGGCTTTGA
>CAYSKJ010000112.1:0-10718 GCA_964431655.1 uncultured bacterium
TTTATGATAGAGTAGGCGGAGATACCCTATATACAGTGGTAAATCTGGTAGAGGATTAAGAAGCAGATGCAATAGCAGCACGGTGCTATTGCCATAAAAATAGATGAGTAAATGGTTTTTTTGATATACTTCCGCTTTACAGCCTGCAGGTTGTCTTATGAAATTCGGGAATAAAAAATTTCTTTATTATCAGAAATATTTGAATATGATAATCAGCTTATCCAAAAAGAGAATATTAATTTGGAGGTTGTGAAAATGGATAATTTTCTTGAAGGTAAAAAGGGAGTGGTCTTCGGCTTTGCAAACCGTTTTTCCATAGCATGGCAGATAACCCGTTCTCTGCTGGAATCCGGAGCCGGTGTGCTCCTGACCTATCAGAATGAAAGAATTCAGAAGAATTTAAGAAAAATATCCCTGGAGGATGAATACAGGAATAATTTAGATACCTTCATGTGTGATATCACACAGGAAGACCAGGTAAAGGCGACCTTTGACCATGCTGTAAGCAGGTTCAAACAGATTGATTTCGCTGTGCACAGTGTTGCCTTTGCACCTATCAGGACCTTTGAGGAACCGGTATATGAAATTTCAAAGGAGGATTTTTTCACCGCTCTGGAAATAAGTTCCTACAGTTTGATAACTCTGGTGAAAAACATTATGCCCCACGTAAAGAAGAAGGGGTGCAGTATCATAACCATGAGCTATCTGGGCGCAGAAAGGATAATTCCCGGTTATAACCTCATGGGTATTGCAAAGAGCACCCTTGAGTCAGCTGTGCGCTATTTAAGCCATGACCTGGGGAAATACAATGTCAGGATAAACGCCCTTTCACCCGGGCCGGTGGAGACCATGTCCTCCAGTTCCATACCCCGTTTTGAAAAAATAGTAAAGGCCTTCAGGAAAAAGAGCGTTTTTAAGAGGAATCTTGAGCCCCAGGAAATAGGGGATTCAGCAAAATTCCTTATAAGCGACTGGTCCCGGGGCATATCGGGAGAGACCCTGTATGTGGACCATTCCTTCAACAAGATAGGCATATAGGCAGGTTATGTTCAGGCTCCAGTCAGAATACCAGCTTAAAGGCGACCAGCCGGAAGCGGTAGATGGGCTTACCAAATCCATAAGAGAGGGTAATGAGCATACTGTCCTGCTCGGGGTGACGGGTTCAGGCAAAACCTTCACCATGGCAAATGTTATAAACAGGCTCAACAGGCCTGCTCTTGTCATAAGCCATAACAAGACCCTTGCAGCCCAGCTGTACCAGGAATTCAAGGCTCTGTTCCCGGACAACAGGGTAGAGTATTTTGTATCCTATTACGACTATTACCAGCCCGAGGCATATATAGCATCATCGGATATCTATATTGAAAAGGACAGCGCAATCAATGCTGATATTGAAAGGCTCAGGCATAATGCCACCCATTCTGTGCTTACAAGGCCCGATACCATAGTCGTTGCCAGCGTGTCCTGCATATACAGCCTTGGTTCCCCTGACTTCTACAGGGATATGCATCTGCTCTTAACCCGGGGGGATAAAATAACGAGGAAAAGTATCCTTTCCAAGCTCGTTCTGATTAAGTATGAAAGGTCTGACTTCTATATCAGCTGGGGGCAGTTCAGGGTCAGAGGCGACAGGATAGATATCTTTGCCCCGGGGTATGACAACCCGGTCAGGATAATCCTGAATGATGACGAGGTAGAGAAGCTTTCTCTTGTGGATGCCCTTTCCGGAAGGACACTGAGGGAGCTGGAATATATCAGCATTGCTCCCAACAATCATTATATTGCACCAAAACCGGTCATAGACAAGGCTGTGGGCAGAATCAAGGATGACCTGCAGGAGAGGGTCGGGCTTTTTGAAGGCAGCAAGCGCTTTATTGAAGCCCAGCGCATTTACGAAAGAACCATGGCTGATCTTGAGGCCATTAAAGAGATAGGCTTCTGCAAAGGCATAGAGAACTACTCCATATACCTTTCTGACAGGGAGAGGGACTCAAGGCCATATTGCTTTCTTGATTATCTGCCCGGCAATACGGTGGTGTTTATTGACGAGAGCCATGTTACCCTGCCCCAGTTCCGGGGGATGTACCACGGTGATCTGTCCCGGAAGAAGTCTCTGATTGAATACGGATTCAGGCTGCCGAGCGCCCTTGACAACCGTCCCCTTAACTTTGAGGAATTCATGTCCTACCGCTTCAATAAAATATATGTAAGCGCAACGCCTGCAGAATTTGAGAAATCTCTGGCGGAAGACAGGATCGTGGAGCAGATAGTCCGTCCCACCGGGCTCATTGACCCGCCCATTGAGATCAGGGACTCCCGCTACCAGGTGGATAATGTTCTTTCAGAGATTGCCCTTGCTGTTGAGAGAAAGGAGAGGGTGCTTATAACAACCCTTACCAAGAGGATGTCTGAAGACCTTGCCAAATACCTGCAGGAAAACCGGATAAAGGCATTCTACCTTCATTCGGAGATAGATACACTGGACCGGTACAAGATAATTACAAAGCTCCGCAGGGGGGAATATGACTGCATAGTGGGGGTGAACCTCCTGAGGGAAGGGCTTGATATTCCCGAGGTTTCAGTGGTCGCGGTCTTTGATGCTGATAAAACCGGCTTTTTAAGGTCAGAGAGCTCCCTTATCCAGACCATAGGCAGGTGCGCCAGGAATATAAACGGAAAGGCTATATTCTATGCAGAGACCATTACGCCTGCAATGGATAGCGCTATCAGGCAGACCGACAGGAAGAGGCAGTATCAGCTGGAGTATAACAGAAAGAACAATATAACCCCGGAAAGCATCACCAAAAACATTTCAGAGCTTCTTGAGAGTGTCTATGAAGCCGATTACCTCAAGATACCGGCCCAGGAAGAAAGAATGGATGCCGACAGCCTGGAGAAGACCCTGTCAAGGCTTACAAAAATCATGCAGCAGAAGGCAAAGGCCCTTCAGTTCGAGGAGGCTGCAAAAATCCGGGATGAGATAAAGAAGATAAAAGAAGCCTTCATGTTTTGACAAAAGTTTGACATGCCGACTGATTTTTATTGACATTTCTTCCATTTATATTATCAAGGTTATTGAGAGCAGATTTTCTGTTCGTTTATTCAAATCAAATAATCCTCCCGAATGCTGGGTTTGCCGATTGTTTTATCATATTTATTTAATTAATTAAAAACACTATTTTCCAAGGAGTTGATATTTTATGGATGCACTTAATATTTCTGACCTCAAAAAGATGCATATTCAGGACCTTCTGAACCTTGCCAAAGATCTGAATATTGAGGATGCAAATTCATTGAGAAAGCAGGATCTGATCTTTAAAGCCCTTCAGTCCCATGCGGAAAAAAAGGGCACCATTTATTCTTCCGGTGTCCTGGAGGTTCTCAATGACGGGTTCGGCTTTTTAAGGTCGCCGGATTACAGCTATCAGCCGGGGCCTGATGATATATATCTTTCACCGTCCCAGATACGGAAATTCAATTTGAGGACAGGCGATACCATAACCGGGCAGGTCAGGCCCCCCAAGGACGGGGAGCGCTATTTCGCATTGCTCAAGGTAGAGACTATAAATTTTGATTCTCCCCTGGCAATAAAGGAGAAGATGTATTTTGACAATCTGACCCCCCAGTTTCCGGAGGAGAAGATTATTTTGGAGACAAAAAAGGATAATTACTCGGGAAGGATCATGGACCTTCTGACACCCATAGGAAAAGGGCAGAGGGGACTAATTGTCGCTCCCCCCAGGACCGGCAAAACCATGCTTCTTCAGAGCATTGCAAACTCCATTACAAGCAATCACCCTGAAATCTACCTTATAGTTCTTCTGATAGATGAAAGGCCGGAAGAGGTAACAGATATGAGAAGGCATGTCGATGCCGAGGTTATTGCCTCCACCTTTGATGAAGAGCCCAAAAGGCATGTGGCGGTTGCGGATATAGTTCTGGAAAAGGCCAAACGCCTGGTTGAACATAAGAGGGATGTGGTTATACTCCTGGACAGCCTTACAAGGCTTGCAAGGGCCAATAATACAATACTTCCCCCCAGCGGGAAGGTCCTCTCGGGGGGTGTGGATGCCAATGCCCTCCACAGGCCGAAGCGGTTTTTTGGCGCTGCCAGGAATATTGAAGAGGGAGGAAGCCTTACCATAATCAGTACCGCACTGATAGATACAGGGAGCAGAATGGATGAGGTTATCTTTGAAGAGTTCAAGGGGACCGGCAACCTTGAGATAATCCTGGACAGGAAGCTTGTGGACAGGAGAATATTTCCTGCCATTGATATAACCAGGTCCGGAACCAGAAAGGAAGAGCTTCTGTTTACTGCTTTCGAGCTGAACAGGATCTGGCTTTTGAGAAAGGTACTCAGCCAGATGACTGAAATTGACTCAATGACTCTGCTTTTAGAAAAGCTCCAGGAGACTCAAACCAATACAGACTTTTTAAAATCCATGAACTCTTAATATTTTTATTTACAAACTATTTTATTTTATTAAAATATCCCAAATTTTTATATAAAGCGGAGGAAGTTTTGATGGACGAGAAAAAAGATAAAAAGAAAAAAGGGAATGAATCAGAGCAGAAGGCAACAGTAGAAAAAGGCAAAAAAGACAAAAAGGAAAGTATACACCCTGAGGTTTTTGATACAGTAATAAAATGCGCCTGCGGTAATGAAATTAAAACCAAAAGCACAAAAAAGAACATCAGGATTGAAATCTGTTCAAAATGTCACCCATTCTATACAGGTCAGCAGAAGCTTGTGGATACAGCAGGTAGAATTGATAAATTTATAAAAAAATACGGCGATTATATGAACAAGATTCAGGAAGAAAAGCACTGAATATTGCCTGGAGCCTTTAATTTGCCTATTTCCGGTTTATTTCTTTCCAGGGATGATGGACCCTGTCGGGTGTTATTGAGATGATCGATAAAATCAAAAAAATTATCAGCGAAAAAGAAGATATAGAATCCAGGCTTGCAGGCATGAGCATATCGCAGAACCAGAAGGAATATGCCAGGCTTAACAGAGAGCTTAAGGACAAGCTGTCAGTCCTTGAAAAGCATGACAGATATGAGGAAATCATACAGGAGATAAAAGACCTGGAGGCTATGGCAGAAGAAGAGACCGACAGCTTTGCAGAAGAGGCAAGGCTGGAAATTGAAAGGCTCAATGAAAAGGCCGAGCTTCTAAGGGAAGAAATAAAAGAGCATTTTATCCCCAAAGACCCGGATGATGAAAAAAACTGCATACTGGAAATCAGGGCCGGAACGGGTGGTGATGAAGCAAGTCTTTTTGCCGCAGACCTTTATAAAATGTATGTAAAGTTTCTTGAGAACTCAAAATACAGGCTTGAAATCCTCAGTTCTCACCCTACCGGGGTCGGGGGCTTCAAGGAGATTATTCTGCTTGTTTCAGGTACAAGCGCATTTAAAACACTGAAGTATGAATCCGGTGTTCACCGGGTGCAGAGAGTCCCTGAAACCGAGGCCCAGGGCAGGATCCATACATCAGCGGTTACTGTGGCCGTATTGCCGGAGGCCGATGAGGTTGATATAGACATAGACCCGAAAGACCTCAGGATAGATGTATTCAGGGCAACGGGCCCGGGAGGCCAGAGTGTGAATACAACAGACAGCGCTGTAAGGATTACCCATATCCCCACAAATATAGTGGTGAGCTGTCAGGATGAAAAATCCCAGCATAAGAACAAAGCAAAAGCCATGAAGGTGCTCTATGCCAGGATACTCCAGCAGGAGAAGGAAAAACAGGAGCAGAGCATCGCAAATAAAAGAAAGCAGATGGTTGGCACCGGGGACAGGAGTGAAAGAATCCGTACCTATAATTTCCCCCAGAACCGGGTTACCGATCACAGAATAAACCTTACCCTGTATCGCCTTACCGAGATACTTGAGGGTGACCTGGCCGAGATAGTGAGCGCTCTTCGCACGGAAGAAAAAAAGAATATCCTGAAAGCACAGTAATGCTCAGGCTCTTATTCCTCACCTGATGAATAACAGGGATAAAAACCAGCTGAAAACAGTAAGGGAGATACTTGACTGGACCACCCGTGCATTCCAGCAGAAGGCTTTTGGAACTCCCAGGCTTGACTCGGAAATCCTTTTATCCATGGCTCTTAAAAAAGACCGCCTTTATCTTTATCTTAACCTGGATAAGCCTCTTTCAGAACAGGAAAGAAACAGGATGAGGGATTATGTAAAAAGGCGTCTGAATAATGAACCTGTTGCCTATATAACAGGTGAGAAGGAATTCTACTCCATCAGTTTCAGTGTGCTGAAAGGCGTCCTTATACCCAGGCCGGAGACCGAATCCCTTATAGAAACAGCAAGGCAGTTTATACAAAACAATGCAGAAAAAAGGCCGTCTATACTGGATTTGTGTTCCGGGAGCGGCAATATAGGCATTACCTTAAAAACGCTCTTTCCTGACAGCATAGTGACCATGGTGGAAATGGACCAGACAGCTGTGTCAAATACCCTCTTAAACATAAAAAAGGCTGACAGCAATAATGTTTTGCTTCTCAGGGCTGATATCCGGAACCTGCCTATGGACTCCAGTGCTGTTTTTGATATTATTATTTCTAATCCCCCCTATATATCATCCGGGGATATGGAGGGGCTGAGTCCCCAGATAAAGCTCTATGAGAAGCCTGAAGCCCTTTATGGAGGGTATGACGGCTGTAAATTCATTCCCCACCTTTATGCTACTGCCTCAGAAAACCTTATAAATGAGGGATTTATGATTATTGAATTTCCCTATAAACAGTTTGATGATGCCCTGATGAAACTAAAAAAATTTGCTAAACTTGAATTTTATGATAATATCAGGGATTATGGAAACAATATCCAGGGTTTTGTAATCAAGAAAAGGGAAGAATAATGGACGATGAGAATCTCCTGAAAAACTTTGAAAGGCTTCTCAGGGAGGTGGATGCCCTCTACCTGGTATACCGGGTGAACAAAGATGCCAAGGCACCCTTCATTAAGAGAAAGGAGCTGGAGAAACTTTACAGCAGGCTCAGGAATGAAAGCTACAATACCAGTATAAATAGCTATAAGAAGAATAACCTCATGCAGAGATTTAATATGTTTGTGGAGAAATGGGAAAAACTGAGCGATGAAAGGGAACTTGGAGTCATAAGGGGGACCAAGGCAGAATACAGTGTGATCAAGAAGAAGGAGACCCACAGGGAGCCCGACAGAAAAGAAGCTGTGCAGGAGATGCAGGTCCAGGCGAAGAGCAGGGAAGAAAAACTTAAAGAATTATATCAGTCATTTAAATCAGCAAATGAAAAGATTGGCAAATCCGTTGCAGAATTCAGCAAGTTTAAGGATTACCTTTCCAGGCTTGAGCAGTCGATAAAGACCAAGACCAATGCGAAAGCGATTGATTTCATCATTAAAATTGAAGATGGAAAGCCTGCCTTAAAAGCAAAAATTAAAAAATAAGAGGGAGATATAAAATGTTTGGCAGAAATAGTATTATTATCCTGTCATCTTTAATGCTGGCACTGATGGTCTCATGTTCCGCCGCCAGCAGGCAGGGACAGACTGGCAGTTCCTTGCAGATTATCGAAGAAGCAAGGGAATATTATGAAGAGGGTGATATCAGTCAGGCCATGGATGTTCTTCGCAGGGTTCCTTCCAATGATGAGCTTTATGCTGATGCAAATATCCTCCTGGGGAAATTATACCTGAAAATAACGGATTATAGCAATTCCCTCCGGTATTTTAAGAAGGCGGCAGGCAGTGACAGGGACAATGCCTTTGCCTGGTACTACATAGGGTATCTGAACCAGAAGATGAACAGGAACAAGAGCGCTTACAAATACTACAAGAAAGCCATATTTATTGACCGCGACCTGCTTAACCCGGCTTACAATCCCCTTATTGTGAAGAACATGTTCAAAAACAGGCTTTACATATATATTTATTCACTGGAGGAAGACCACCTTTTTTCTCCTGTTGATGATGCTTACCTCTTTTACGATGAAAGGGTGATAGCCCGGATACCTGACAGCAATTAGACAGCGATATTAGCCAGCTTCATTTTTGCCTTCTGTTTCAGGATATTGCTTGTGCCTTCCGAATTGAATACCTGAAGGAAGACATCCCTTGCCTCTTTAATATTGCCCAATTTTTGCAGTATGTCGCCCTTCAGCATCATTATGGCTTTAGGTGGGTTATCCAGGAGAGATAATATCTTTTCATAGCTTTTCATGGCATTCTCAGTATCATTGAAGCCTTCCAGGCAGACATATCCCATTAGAAGGTGAGCCTGTACATGGCCAGGGTCCCTGGAGATTATGCTCAGCAGGAGGCTTTTTGCATAGGTGAATTTTTTAGTCTTATACATGATGCTTGCTTTTTGGTAGATATATTCGAGATTTGAGGGCTCCCTGGATGAAAGCTTATGGTAAATATCGTAAGCCTGGCCTATCCAGCGGTTCTTTTTCGGACTGAACTGGGATACCTCCTCGTAGAATTTTGCCAGAAGGACCATTGCACTTTTGTTATCCAGGGTTGTCTTAACCATGGTCCTGTATTTGTAAATATTGGACAGAAAGGAATAAATCTCGCTTATACTGGCAAAGGGAACTGCTCCGGGGTACATGAGAGATCTTAAAATAATCTCCTCCAGGTAGTCTGTGCAGCTGCCGTTTATCCTGGCCGGCCTTAAAGGAAAGGAGTCCTTTGATTCCAGTATCCTGTCAAATTCCGGAGATTTGCCTGTTATGAGGCTATAAAGGTTCCAGCCGATATTGAATATCTCAAGAAGATTGTTTTTGTTCTTGAGACAGGAGGGATTATTTTCCATCAGGGTCTCGAATATATTCAGCTGGTTTGAAAGGTCGTCATACTGGGCATATTTCAGGAATTTCCTGTGGAACAGTGGGAAAAGGAAATAAATATCACCGGCGGTGTTTACAAAAATTCTCTTTGGATTTAATATCTCAAAGGCGGAAAACTGGTCGGGAATAAGGATATTGGATAGGGATACAGCCTTTAGAGCCTTTGAAATTATCCTGTTTACAAGGGTAATACTGCTGGTTTGGGAAGCAATGGCATTAACAGGCCTGCAGTCCCCAGGGCAGTCAAATATCAGAAGTATATGGGATTCCTGTATCTTATACCCAAGGTAGGAAAGGAAATTATCATCCAGCTTTGACAGATAATGAGCAAATTCTGTGAAAAGTATCATGCCCAGCTCGCTATCCTCGTAAATTGATGGGTTTATGTCTAAAAGCAGTTTTGATTTCCTTGATTCATCATCCATGACCAGAAAATGGGATGCAAGGACATCATCGAACAGAGGCTCAATTATCCTGTATCTGTCAGGAAGGGCTTTGGCAAGGATATCTCTCTTTTCCTTGCGGAATATGCTGTTATACTTTTTTCTGAGAAATGATTTACAGCATTCGTTTTTTATGTAAATCCCTTCGTTTAAAAAATTTTTGCATTCAGAGCAGTTTATCATCATTTATCAAAAATTATCCTGTAATTGTCAATAAGCCTGGTCTTTCCCAGTTGAACTGCCGCAAGGACCCTTATATCCCTGGCAAAATTGCTGGCCCGTTCCAGGGTATTGTCATATACGATGTCTATATAATCAATACTGACATTGCTGATATTGTCTGCAAGATAGTTTTTTATAAAAGCTATAAGCTGGTCACAGCTGTTTATATTGCCTGATTTTACCATGTTTTCGGCTTTTAAGAAGGATTGATAGAGACAGGGGGCTTTTTTCCTTTCCCAGGGATTCAGGTAGGCATTTCTGGAGCTAAGAGCAAGGCCGTTTTTCTGGCGGACAGTAGGGCATGTCTTTATTATGGTTTTGAAATTAAGCTCCCGGACCATATTTTTTACCAGGACAGACTGCTGGTAGTCTTTCTCCCCGAAATAGGCATAATCGGGCCTTATAATGTTAAAAAGCTTGGCCACTACTGTAAGGACACCCCGGAAATGCCCGGGTCTCGAGGCACCGCAGAATATTCCTGCCAGGGAATCGCTTGTTATAAAAATATCCTGAACTGATGGATACATCTCCTTATTATCCGGTGCAAAAACAAGGCTGACACCGTTTTTCTCACATAGTTCCAGGTCGCGTTCCAGAGGTTTGGGGTATTTGTCAAGGTCTTCACTGGCGCCGAACTGGACGGGATTCAGGAAAATGCTGACTATGCTGAAGCATTTATCAATAACTGATCTTTGCATAAGGGATTCATGGCCCTCATGTATGGCACCCATTGTCGGGATGAAACCGATTTTCTGATTATAACCTTTTAGGGATTTTATTATCAAGCCTGTTTGTTCAATTGTGCTTACGACCCTCATGTCATTTCTCTTTTATCTGGTTTATATCCAGGTTTTTAATAAAGTAGCAATGCTCTTTTTCAGGGAACCTGGAGTTTCTGACATCGCTTATATATGATTCCAGAGCTTTCAGTCCCCTTTCCCACAGGTTATCATATTTCTTTACAAACCTTGGGACGGGTTTATCCGTCAGCCCTAGCAGGTCATGGATAACCAGGACCTGGCCGTCGCAGTCAATGCCTGCACCTATCCCTATGGTAGGTATGGAAATATTTTCGGTGATGAGCCTGCTCAGCTCGGATGGAATACCTTCAAGCACTATGGAGAAGGCGCCAGCTTTTTCGATATCCTTTGCCTGATTGTAGATGCTTTTTGCCTCGTTCAAAGATTTA
>CAYSKJ010000113.1:0-10713 GCA_964431655.1 uncultured bacterium
ATTTGCTTTACCAGGATATAATCAAATATTGCTTGGACTTGTTACATTAGTTATAGGTTCAGCATTCCTTCTAAGACATAATCTCAAATATGCAATTCTGTTACTCACTCCAATTATAATGCTTTTTTTTGCTTCTGCCTTAAGATTATATCCTATAGGTGGTGAGCCGACAATTATTGCTGGAAGATTGGTGCTTTTCACCCATCCGATTCTATCCATAATAATTGGATTTGGCTGTTTTAATCGCTGGATGAATATTCGCTCTATTACCAGGATTTTCGGTTTGATCGCTGCAATTTTAATTGTTTTTTTTACATTCTCTAGAATTCCTGAATACACTGAGATATCACTGCTGAATGTAAGGCAGGCTGTAATTTATCTGCAGGACAATATTGAACCTGATGATGATGTTTATACAACTGGTCTTATATGGTCTCCAGTTAAATACTATCTCTACAGGTATGGCATGCATGATTTTCAGTCCCTTGGTTATGATATTCCATTCGGACATGCAGAAAGAACATCATGGCTTATACATTATTATGGTGATACAGAAATGGCCTTTTCTTCAGCACAGATACTGGGAACTATTGAAGAACATACTGAATTTGATGCTGTTGGCATCTTTAAGATTAGCCCTCCATAGTTTTATGGTTCAGACTGTTTATATCTATTAATTCTATTCCATCTATAATGCGTGGTAAAAGGCCATATGCTTCATTGTGTTGCACCTCGAATTGTAATACGCCGCATTCTTGTGGGTTTGCACGCCTTGCCTCTAGGCCTTTTTACAAAGACATTTCAATATTTTGAATTTTTACGAAAGCATCATACATAATACATTTCATCTGTGTTTGTAATTGCTTATTGAGTATAGGTCCGTGCATTTTTACTTTCCATTTACACCTTTTATCTTTCAAATTTCCTATTATAATTTGATAATGAGGAATATATATTGAGACAGGCATCGATGCCCGAGGCAAAGGCACGGGCCAGTCCGAGGTTGGCGGTATGCCTTACAAGATGGTCAATACCCATGGATATGGCTTTAGCGGATGTGTTATCAGCAGAGCCGTCATCCACCAGGAGCCATTCAACCCTGTCAAAGCCCTCAACCTTGCGCGGAAGTTCGGAAAGGACTGCATGGATGGTCTTTTCTTCATTATAGGCCGGAATCTGTATTATCAGCTTCTTCATAATTATTAGCTTGCCTGCAGGATTTATAATAATATCTGCTGTTATAAAAATCAAATATAAAAAAAATCAGGAAAAACCTTAAAAAAAATTCAAACCTATTGAATAAAAAGAAAAATGGTGCTATAAATAAAAGGAAAAAAGGCATAATATGAAAAGATACCTGTGGTTCTTTCTGCTTATTGTCATGCTCATCCTGCTTAACCCGGCAAAGTTCAAGGAGATTGACGAGTATAACTATTACTGGGTAACGGACAGCCTGTTTTCGGGGAAGGGTATAACCATACACCAGGGGCTCCTGCTGGGGATAAGGAATAACAGGCAGGGGCAGTTCTTTTACGGAAAGGAGGGAAAGGAGGGCTTTTACAGCCCCTACGGGCCTTTCTTGAGCTTTGCAAATTTTCCCGTTTATTATATCTCCCACCTGCTTTCAAGATACCTGGGCCTTGATAATGCCAGAAGGGAGGTACTTCTATGGTACAGCTCCATAATGCTCAACGGCGTTTTGATGGCCGTTCTGATCTACCTGCTGTATTTCCTGCACGGAAGGAACGGGGGGGATGAAAGGAGCCCGGCCATGGGCTTTATTGCTGCAGGTTCTCTGCTTTTATACTACAGCCAGACCTTCTATGCGGATATTCTTCTCTCCTTCCTGGTGCTTATAAGCTTTCTTTTCCTGCTTTCAAGGAAAGAGGAGACCTATTATTTCCTTGCAGGCTTTTTTTTCGGGCTTTCCCTGGTTACAAAGATAAACTCGGTTATATTCGCCCCATGCTTTGTATTGTATCTGTGGCTGGAGGAAAGGGACAGAAGAGTGCTCTTAAAGAGGCTCTTTATGTTCTTTCTGCCCGTTTTCTTCTTTGTCATGTTTTACTTAAACTACAATTATGTGAGGTTCGGAAGCCTCTTTGACTTCGGATACCCTGAGAGGGATGAGTTCGGGGAAAGCATGAATGTCTTTGTGGCTAATCCCTTCAGGGGGCTTTTTGCCATGCTTTTTTCGCCGGGCAAGGGGGTAATATTCTACTTTCCCGTAATACTGCTTTACCTGGTCAATATAAAGAGGTTCCTTGAAAAGAGGAGAAGCATTACGCTTTTCACCCTGTCGGTGATGGCGGTTTCCTTGGTCTTTTACTCCTTCTGGAAGCATTATGAGGGAGGGACCTGCTTCGGAAGCAGGTTCCTTGCAACAGGGGTCCTGATGGTGCTTTTCAATATTGCAGTGGCGGGGGATCTAAGAAAGACCCTTTTTGATACCAGTATGAAGAGGTATGTTTTCCTGTTCCTGGCAACAGCTGGGATTGTCGTGAACCTGGGAGGCTCTCTGGTGGACTTTTCCTATTATTCCATTAATATTGACGGCCATTACTATACGGGGCCCGATGACCCGGATATAAAGAGGCAGGTCCCCGAGCATCTGTGGAAGTTTGCGGGGGACTACAATACAGGGTTCAGCCCCTTCTTCGGGATGTACGGCTATCTGATAAAGAATGCAGTGGATCTGGGAAAGATTTCAAGATGCGGACAGGCCGGGGATTATGACCGGCTTTATATTGCATCCTTTGAATATGACTGCTTTGGCAGGGATATGGACATCTCCCCGGTGAATTTTTATAAAAGCGGGATAAAGACCGGGGACATGCTGATAATATATATCTATTCAGTCCTTGTCTTTATGGCTGTATTGCTCATTTCCAAGAGAATCCTTCTGGTTCTGAGCAGGTGACTTAGCTCAGAAACCGATTTAAAATTATTGAACAATCCCGGGTTAAAAGTTAGTATAATACTGGTATGGAATTTATAAAAGCACAGGCAAACGGTAATGATTTTATAATAGTCGGAAAGGGCGATTATGCTGAAGCTGATGCTTCTTTACTGTGCGACAGGCACTACGGCATAGGGGCTGACGGAGTGCTTTTATGGGAGAAAAGAGATAAAGGCTATTTTATGGAGATAATTAATGCCGACGGCACAAAAAGCAGTATCTGTGTTAACGGCCTGAGGGTCCTGGGAAAATATCTGATGGATATTGAAAATAGCAGATGTATTGAGATATTTACCCAGGCGGGCAGGGCGGTTGTGGAAAGGCACGGGAGGGATATTGATGCCGTGGTGGGGCTTGTATGCCGGGCCAGCGAAGAAAGGAGGCTGTTGATTGAGGAAAGGGAGTTTGATATCAGTTATTATCACCTGAACAATCATCACGGGCTCTATTTCGGAAAATGGGAAGAAGGGGATTTTTACAGGTATGCAGGAAGACTGCAGGAGGTTTTGAAGGCAAATATCAGCTTTGTAAAAAAGACAGGGGACGGCAGGTATTATGCCATGGTATGGGAAAGGGGGGCAGGCTTTACCCTGAGCTGCGGAAGCGCGGCCATGGCAGTGTTCTACCATCTGGAAAAGAGGTTCGGGGCAGAAAGCGCCTGTATTGAGATGCCGGGGGGCCTGTTCATGCTTTTCAGGGAAAAGGAAGGTGTAAGGATAAGGGGCGGAGCTGAGATCGTCTTTTCAGGAAGAATTAAGGAGGAAAGCCATGGAATATGATGATATATTTCCGCAGGAGAACGAGGACAGCCAGTACCTGGATAAAATCCAGAAGCTCAAGGATGTCTTTATAAAACTGATTGACGAGTCCGATGAGGTGAGGGAGCTTCTGGCGGAGCTCGCCACCCGGGATGTGACCCCCTGCCTGGTGGTGGAGATAAGCGTGCTGTTTCTGGACAGGATAAGGAAGAAAGCGGGCATGGGTCAGGATACAGGCTTTACGAAGAAGGATATAGAATTTCTTAAATCTATAAATATTGAGATAAAAGAGGAAAGATAATGATACTGGACGGCAATCTTGTGGCAGGGAAGATAAGGGAGCAGATTAGGCGGGAGGTTGAGGAGACCGGGGGAAGGAAGCCCGGCCTGGCTGTTGTTATTGCTGGAGATGACCCGAGATCCCGGGTCTATGTAAGGAGCAAGGAAAGGGCTGCAAAAAAGGCGGGTTTTCATAGCAGGGTGGTGGAGATACCCGGGGGAAGCAAACCGGGAAATTTACGGGGAGAGATAGAAGAGCTGAACAGGGATGACAGTATTGACGGCATACTGGTACAGATACCCCTGCCCGGGGAATACGATGAAGGGGAGATAATAAGCCTGATATCCCCACAAAAGGATGTGGACGGTCTCCACCCTTTCAATCTGGGAAGGCTGGTGAGGGGCGAAAAGGGGCATGTGCCCTGCACGCCCAATGGTATAATAAGGCTGATGGATGAATACGGGATTGAGATAAAGTCAAAGAGGGTCCTTATTGTGGGAAGGAGCAATATTGTAGGAAAACCCCTGTTCCATCTTTTTTTAAGGAGGGACGCCACAGTGACAGTGGCCCATACCAGGACCCTGGGGCTTGACAGGCTCATGCTTGAGGCGGAGATACTGGTAAGCGCCGTGGGAAAGCCCTTTATCATAAAGAAGGGCATGGTTAAAAAGGGTGCTATACTGGTGGATGTGGGGATAAATACCCTTTCAAGGGATGAATACGGCAGATTCAGGGAGATAGACGAAGACCGGGAAAGGGAGTTTGAAAAGAAGGGATATACCATTGTGGGGGACATGGATTATGATGGGCTTTTTGAAGATGCTGGCTATATTACCCCCGTTCCCGGCGGGGTCGGCCCTCTGACGGTGGCCATGCTCCTTGAGAATACTTTGGATTCCTACAGGGAAAGGACAGCTATTTCTTAAAGAGCTTTTTTATAAAGGAGCCGTCTTTAGAGCCCTTATCAGGGCTGTCCAGGCTGTCCAGGGCGTTCTGGGACGGTTCGTGCAGGGGGTCGAAGGTAAGGGCCTTGTTGAAGAATTCCCTTGCCTTTGTCTTCTGGTTCCTCTCGGCATAGACCTTGCCTATGAAGTAATACAGATCAGGGTTGTTGGTATTGGAGTCGGCAATCTTTGACAGAAGGTCAAAAGCCAGGGTCTTCTGGTTCACATAATAGGCCGATATTCCGTAATAGCCAATGTATTCCGGGTTCTCGCCTTCAAGGGAATTGAGGTAGCGGAAAGAGCTGAAGGCTGTCTGGTAGTCCTTTTTTATCAGTGCATTCCTGCCCTTTATAAACAGGTTCTTTGATATCTGCTCCTTCTGCTGTCTGAGGCGGGCATCATCCTGCGGGGATTTCTGGGCGGGCTCATCCTCTGCTTTGAAATCCTGGAAGTCCACCTGCTTCTGGTGGGCAAGCTCGTCGTATCTTTCCATAACAGCCTTATAGGCCTTGTTTACCAGGTCTGTTACGGCAACCAGCTGGTTGTAGGTCTCGGTATCAACCTTGTTGTGGTAGCGGTCGGGGTGGTATGTCTTTACCAGGCTGGCATACCTGTGCTTTATGGTATCGCTGGAGTCGCCGGGGGTGACCCCGATTATCTTCAGGGGGTTTTTCTCATTGATTATGGACTGGTAGAATTCACCGATTGGGCTTTTGGGCTTATTATGCTTCAGCGTCTGGACTTCGGTGGATGAGACATTGACCCTGGCGGTCTCCTGGGTTGTGGAGTGCCGGATAACCCTGTAGGTGGTCTCAGTCTCGTCATCCAGGGCGCTTTCAGGCTCAGGCTCCCGGGGGGGAGGCTTCAGGGTTTCTTCTGGCTTATTTTCAAAGGACAGGGTGGTAAATGAATTATCATTTACGGGGTTTATCACTCCGAGAATACAGAAGGCATAAAGGAGCTTAAGGGTCTCAAAATCCGGTCTGGGCGAGGCCTTGAGTATGCCGGTAAGGGTTGTGCTGTTATCCATCAGCTTCAGAACCGCGAGCTCTTCGGGGGAGAATGCAAGCCTGAGCTGTGCTGTATCCTGGTTTCTGCCGTATTTGAAGCGGATTTGAAGGCTCTGGAAGAATTTCTTAAGGATTTCCCAGTTATTTATGGCCAGAACGCCCTCTTTAACTATCTCATAGGTGGAAAGCATTATATCCTCCATGCTGGAAAGCTTCATAAGGGTGTTTTCAACAATGTAATGCCCCTCATACCACTCAAAGGTGTCAGTAATTATCATCTGCATCTGCTTGCGGAGCAGGGCTTTTTTCTCTCCCTCGGAAACGGTGGACAGTATATCCTGGCAGTTTATATGCTCTTTCTGCTTGCCGAAGGCTTTTTTGGAAAAATAATAGTACTGCTCCAGGGACAGGCTTCCCTCAGAAAACATCATGTGCTCCAGGGTATGCATTATCATATTGCTCATGGCCCAGACAAACCTGCCGTCTTTAAGCAGGATGATCTTCTTCTCGCCTTCCCTGGCAAGCTTCAGGGTGGCGGTTTTGCCCGAAAGATAAAGCACCCGTATTATCTCGGAAAAAGGGATATCAGAGAGGCTTCCCCTGGAGGGGACAGCCCTTTCCTCAGGACTGGCTTCCGGGGCATGCTCCGCGGGTGGCGGTTCGAAGGGTTCCATGTCTGGAAGTTCGTCGAAGGTCTCCTGGTAGCCGGAGAAATCTTCCTCCCCGGTTAGATTGAGCTGTTCTGATATGAAGGGCTCCACGGCATTAAGAAGGTCTGCGGCAGTGAAGGGCTTGGCAAGGAAGGCATTGGCCTTCTTATTGTCAATTAGGTCTTCCCGGTAATTCCTTTTTTTGTATATCCCGCTTATCATAATCACAGGTATATGGTAGGTCCTTTTATTTGTCTTTATGGCCTTCAGAACGTCAAAGCCGTGCATTTTGGGCAGAAGGCAGTCCAGTATCACCAGCTGGAAATAGTCCTTTTTGTTTTCTTCTATGAGCGCAAGGGCCTTATTGCCGTCCTCGCAAAGGATGCAGTTTGCCCCTATGGTCTGGAGGGCGGCCTCCATAAAGGACAGAACATCCTTTTCATCATCCACCAGCAGGATATTGGGCCGTTTATCTGTCATTTGTTCCCTATAAACTCCAGCTCTCCCTCGATGTATTTGCCAACCGAAAAAAAGTAGCGGTAGAGGGTTTTGTAATTTTTAAGGAGCGTTACATCAGCATGGAATTCCATGATTTCTTTATCAAATTCAACTGTATTTTTTACAGTAAAGTCCTTTATTGTAACCAGGTAGCCCTGCTTATCCAGAGAAGGGTCCTGGAGGGAGGAGCTGTAGGCTGATACATAGGCGGAGGTCTGGGCTGCAAACTCAATAAGAAGAAGGTAGGGATTGAACAGTGGCCTGTCTGTCAGGTCCGAGAGCTTCAGATTAAAGATACCCCTTCCCTTTCGCGGGGAATCGACTTCCTCCAGGCGGTCAAGGAAGAGAAAGGGTTCCCTGTGGGGAAGGAGCCTTTTAATGCTGTTTAAGTCATGCATTATTTTCTGTCCGGAGGCAGGCTCTGCCTTTCCTCCTTCTTATCGAAGGGGAGCTCCTTGTCAAAATCGCCTGGAAAACCGATCTCCTTGCGTATATCATCAGATTTAAGCATCTCTTCGTTAAGCTTTTCCTGTTCCGGATCAATCTGAGGTATCTGGATATTTACGACAGAATTGGTTATGTCGACCTCTATGGGAGAGAAAGAGCTGTCATAGACGGTTATATTGTTTATGTCAAAGTTTGTGGTCCCGCTTTCCAGGGGGCGGAAAATGATGCTTGCCACCATGCCGTTTCCCGATACACCTGAATCGTCAAGCCTTGTAATCTCAATGTCAAGGCTTCCTTCGGATATATCGGCCTTGAAATCGGTGGACCCGCCTTTGCTCTTTAAGAGATAACCCTCGTTAATATCGTCAACCACAGCCAGAGCAGGGTCATAGCTCACGTTCAGGGCAATGGAGTAAAGGTCCTCAAATCCCCGGGCCATGATTATCAGTGTTGCCCGGGCATTGGCCCAGGTTATATTGAAGTTCTGGGGTTCCAGATATATCTCCGGGGCCTTGCCTGAGGATTCAGTGCCGGCAGGCTGGAAGGTCCTTGTGCTGGGTGTCTGGGCAGTATCCCTGGTCCTTGAGGAGGATCTCTGGGGGGAGGGGGCTTCTTCAGTCTGGGCTATGTTTATCCTGTGCTCCCGTTTGGACTGCAGGTCAAAAAGCAGAAGATAATCAGCGGTAAGTTCTCTTACCTCCAGGCTTTCAGCTATGATGTCCCCCGCAACCAGGTAAAGATAGCTGTCATTGTACTTAACAAGGGCCAGCCTGGGTTCCTTGTTAACCGCGAAATAAGCCTGATAGCTTATTACTGAGATATTGACAGCGCTGACAGCTGATGAAGCCAAAAGGATCAGAAGGAGAAGCATTATCTTTTTCATGGCCCGGACCCCTATTAATTATTTTGAAATGTATCATTTAATAATATATAGTAGTAAACAAATAAGTTCAAGAAATTGTTTTAAATCAGACAGAAGGTCTTTACTGCAGGCATAGATTTCAATATGTGCGAAATAGCAATTGTATATATAAATTATTATTCCGAGGATGTCCTTTTTGATTCGTTAAAATCCCTGGAAGCCTCTTTGGCTTATTTCGAGCAAAGGCAGAAAGGCAGAGAGGCCATGATATTCATAGGAAATAACAGCCCGGAGCAGAACCTGCATAAAATAAAAGAAGCCTGGCCAAAAGCCATCATAATGCATAATGAGAGAAACCTGGGCTTTGGAAGGGCGATAAACAGGATTTTAAGGAAAGTAAAATCCAGGTATGCCCTTTTTATAAACCCTGATACCCTGGTTTCAGAAAACTTTGTTAACTGCCTATACAGCTTTCTGGAAAATAACAGCAGTTACGGGATGGCCTACAGCAAGATACTTAATACCGACGGTACCGTCCAGCCGGCATCCCTCAGGAACACTCCGGAGATAATACCCGCTTTCTTCAGGCTGTCGGGCCTCGCGGGGCTTTTCAGGAACAGCAGGGTTTTTAACAGCTACCACAGGGCTTACCAGGGTTATGAAAAGCCGCAGGATGTGGACACCTGTTCCGGATCCTGCAACATGGTCAGCAGGGAGGTATTTGACAGTATAGGGGGTTTTGATGAGAGGTTTTTCCTTTACGGGGAGGATCTGGACCTGGCAAGGATGGTGAGGGAGCGCGGAAAGCTTATCCGTTACATGCCTGAATGCCATATTGTTCATGTAAAGAACTACTCATCCCGGGACCGGTGGCTGGCGCCCCTGTTTTATTTCTACTGGTCCATGTTCCTTTACCTTGTAAAGTATTCCAGGGGCATTACAGGGTTTATAAAGGTATTTTTCGGATTTTTCTTTATTTGGTTTCTCTTTGCTGTAAGGGTAGTATATAATCTTTTTCTGATGTCCGGGGAAGACAGGAAAGGCAAATTATGTTAGTTTCTCCGTTTTACAAGCTCAGGCTCTTTGTGCTGATCATAGGGGATATAAGCATTGTGATGCTTGCCTACAGGCTAAGCTTTTTCCTGAGGAATTACTTCAGGTTTTTGATCTTTACCGATGTAATGCCCGCTGATGTTTATCAGAACCTTACCCACTACAGCCTCCTGCTGGTCGTCATCCAGATCGTCACCCTGTATTTCTTCGGCCTTTATGATATGGGTGAGCATGCCAGAATAAGGTCTTATATAAAGAACCTTGTTTTCTCTGTTATAATATGCTGTCTCATCCTTATAACCATATACTATTTCCTTGCCGAGTTTGATTTTCCAAGGTCCATATTCTTTGTATTCGGTGTAATCAACCTGCTTATGCTCCTTTTGTTCAGATACTTCGTGATTAAGGTATTCAGCATATCCCTGGAGCCCAGGATTGTTGCCATACTCGGGACGAACAAGACGGCAAAGGATATCCTCAGGCACCTGGTAAAGGATAAAAAAACCTTCCATATAAAGGGATTTGTATCCCGGGAGCCCTCAGAGGAGAAAAGCTTCATGGATTTTCCCATCCTCGGGAATGCCGGGGAACTTCCTGATATAATCAGAAAACACAGAATAGACGAGGTAGTCGTAGCTCAGACAAACAGCTGGCTTGATGACATAGTCCATCATATGTCCACATCGGATCAGAAGACCAGGATAACCATTGTGCCCTCTGCCTATGAGATTCTCATAGGAAAGCTCAAGCAGGTCAAGATTCATGATATACCCCTGATCGAAATATACAAGGACCCTGTTCCGTCCTCGCTGGTTTTTGTAAAAAGGCTTTTTGACCTTTGCCTTTCCCTGGTTTCAATCATTGTGCTTTTTCCTCTTTTTCTGCTGATAGGCGCGTTGGTAAAGCTGACCTCAAGCGGGCCGGTGTTTTACAAACAGGAAAGGTACGGCTGGGACAGGGAGCTTTTCACCATATATAAATTCAGGACCATGGTTGATAATGCAGAAAAGAATACAGGGCCTGTCCTGGCTCAGGAAAACGATGCAAGGATAACCGGGTTCGGCTGGATCATAAGGAGGCTGAGGCTTGATGAACTGCCCCAGCTTTTCAATATACTGAAAGGGGATATGTCCTTTGTGGGCCCCAGGCCGGAAAGGCCTTTTTTCGTTCATTTGTTTGAAAAGAATATAAAAAGCTATAATGCACGGTTCAGGGTCAAACCCGGACTTACAGGGCTTGCCCAGATAAACGG
>CAYSKJ010000114.1:0-10711 GCA_964431655.1 uncultured bacterium
CGGTTACTGGATACATAAGAGGTATTAGCAGGGATGAGTCATGCCATAAAGCAGGGCTCAAACCCCTTCTGGATATAGTAAACATCAATGATAACTGTGATAAAAATACTCTGGCAATAATTGATTTCATCACGGATTATTACCATGCCCCCTGCGGGGCTGTATACCCTTATGCAGTCCCTAACTATGAGAGGATAACCAGGCTTGAGTCAAAGGAGAATTCAGGCCTTCAAATCAAGCTGACATCAATGGAAAGCGAGATATTAGCTATAATGCGGTCAAAGAAGGGAATGTCGCCGGCAGGCCTGAAAAAGAAACTGAAAAACTGCAACGGGATTAACCTTGCTTTATCCTTTTTATGGAAAAGGGGCCTGATAGAAATCCTGTTTGACTTCCCTGAATTTAAAAACCGGGTTTTTAAAACCATTGAAATAAGCCTTACGGGAAGACAGCAGGAGATTTATTCGGCTATCACAAGCCAGTTTCCCAAAGGCTTTTCATCCCACCTTATATACGGTATTACCGGCTCAGGAAAGACCTATATCTATATGAAACTCATTCAGGATGCAGTTAAAAAGGGAGGCCAGGCTCTTTTGCTTGTGCCCGAAATAGGCATCAGCATGCATCTTGAAAAACTTTTCCGGGAGTTTATACCAAATACTTCAATGATCCATTCAAGCCTTGGGAAAAAGGATAAAAGACATATATTCCAGAATGCCGCGAATGGTTTATCAAGCCTTGTCATAGGCCCAAGAAGCGCTCTTTTTATCCCTTTCAGGGACCTGAAACTGATTATAATTGATGAAGAGCATGATAAATCGTACAAGCAGGAGAATGTGCCGTGCTATAATGCCAGGGATGTGGCTGTCTACCGGGCAATGAAGGAGAATATACCTGTTATCCTGGGCAGTGCCACTCCAAGCCTCGAATCCTATTATAATGCCAGGATAAAGGGAAAATACAGCTTTTATGAACTGCGGGAGAGATACGGCCAGTCCAGCCTTCCAGAAATTATCACGGTAGACCTTAGGCAGGAAAAGGAAAAGAAGCAGTCTACCATAATTAGCAGTCTGCTTATTGAAAATCTGCAGAGGATGAAACAGGAGGGCGACCAGGGGATTATTTTCATTAACCGCAGGGGCTTCTATTCTGCCATAATATGCCTTAAATGCGGAGAAAGCATTAAATGCAGAGGATGTTCAGTCTCCATGTCTTATCACAGTGATATAGACAGGCTTGTATGCCACCAGTGCGGCAAGAAGAGAGCTATGCCTGAAGACTGCCCTTACTGCGGAAGCCAGAAACTCACGAGCTTCGGATTCGGAACAGAGCAGGTTGCGGAGCTTATAGGCAGTTATATACCCGGAATCAGGATACTGAGATTTGATTCAGATAAGGTCAAACAGAGGGAAAAGGACAGTTTGCTGAAGAATTTTGCCGATCATGCCTATGACTTGATAGTAGGGACACAGATGATAACAAAGGGATTTGACTTTCCAAAAGTCAATCTCGTAGGTGTCATACAGGCCGATGAGAACCTTTATATGCCGGATTTCAGGGGTGCTGAAAGGACATACCAGATAATAAGCCAGGTAAGCGGAAGATCAGGGAGAAGGGAAAAAAAGGGGATGGTTATAATACAGACTTATATGCCCGAACACTATTCCATAGCATACAGCCTCATCAATGACTATTACGGCTTTGCTGAAAAAGAACTGGTATTAAGGAAAAGATACGGCTACCCGCCTTATAAAAAGCTGTGTATGATTTCTGCCAGCGGATACAACAAAATAAGGGTTATGCAGATTGCCTCCAGGCTGTATGATAAGCTTTGTGAAAATAAAAAGGGGAATGTCTCAATAATAGGGCCGGTATCGGCCTTTATCGAAAAACGGAAGAATCAGTACCGCTGGAATATCCTTCTGCAAGGGAATCTCAGCAGTATAAACAGCCTTCTTTCCTCAGTTTCCTCCGTATACCAGAGCAGTGCCTCAACGGGCAGTATAACCGTTGATATGGACCCCTACAGCTTTTAAGGCCGTTATATCAGTAGTCCTTTATTATAGCTTTTATAAATTCTATGAGGCTGAAATAATCATTCCTTGATATAATGGAGTTGGGAGAATGCATGGCGAAGGCCGGCAGAGCAAAGCCTATACCGTCAGTCTCCAGTTCATAACAAAGCTTTCCGAGTTCCCCGTTTCCCGCCCTTGAAACCATGTCCTGGCATATGATATCATGTTTTTGGCCGATTTCAATGATCCTTTTACTGACCGGGGGTGCTGAGACATAGGAATTGTCCATATGAGCAATAGCCACTCCCCTGTCAATAACTGCACCTGTGGGTGAATCGAAGGGTACCATGGTTCCGGGGCATATCTCAATATTTACAAAAAGAGATGGCTTTAAATCAAGATTTTTAAAGGCTGATGCTATTTCCTTATGGGGCCAGAAGGTGGTTTCTTCACGGGATGAAAACAATGCAACAAACTTGTTGGGGGATTCAGCAAGGAATTCTTTGGAGTGCATGGCGCATACAATAGCGCTTACCGCGGCCCTGGCGTCAAAACATTTGCCAAAGATCCTGTCTTTTTTGATTTCCGTTTCGTTTTTTGCACTGCCAACTGCATATATGGGGACGAGTTTTTGAGCCTCCTCCCTGTCTGAAACACCGATATCAACAAAGTACTTGCGGTTTTTATCCTCCTTTTTCACAATAATTATACCTGTTATATTTCCCGGGTTAAAAAGGACTCTCTGATTATTGAAATCATCCGAGATTACAGAGATTGGCAAAACTTCTATGAGGCCATTGTCCAGATATCTTCTCGGCTTTATGCCAAGCTCATCCATGTGGCTTTGAAAGACGATTGTTTTGCCTGATTTATTCTTATCAGCAGGATTAAAAACAATAAGGTTCTTATGGGGTGTTATATGGTGGAAAAAGGACTGCCCCAGGATCTGCTGTATTATATCAAGTATATCATCTTCAAAGGAAGAAGGGCCGAAGGCATCGCAAAGCTTTTTTAAAATTTTCAGATAATAATTCTGTTCATTCATTATTGTTTACCTCGAATAATTTTTTTATATATAAGCACATTAATAAAGGGTTGAAAAGAAAAAATGCCATAGTTTCCATTAAATATTCCGGCCGATGGAAAATACAGATTTACATTGATTTATGACCTTCCGGGTATATAGTATTTTAGTAGAATTAAAGGGGATAAAAATGAAGCTTACAGCAAAATCCGAATATGCCCTTCTGGCACTTATAGATATGGTAGAGCATTATGATGAAGGCTATATAAAGATCGTAAATATTGCAGAAAGGAAGCAGATACCAAGGAAATTCCTTGAAAATATACTGGCAACCTTAAGGACTGCAGGTTATTGCCTCAGCAGGAGGGGAGGAGATGGAGGATATAAGCTTGCAAAGAAACCGGACAGGATTACCCTTGCTGAGATCATGAGGCTGATGGATGGCGCCCTTGCACCGGTGGAATCAGTCAGCACTTTCTTTTATCGGAATACACCCATAGAAAAGAATGAGAAACTGAAGAAAATCATGAAGGAAATCAGGGATTACATAGCCTGGAAGCTTGAAAATATAACCTTTGCAGATTTAGTATGATTTTTTTTATTGACATTATATATATTGTCTATAGATTTAATAGAAAATGGAGGTTTTGGATTTTATGAAGAAAACAGCATTATTAGTCCTTTTTATTTTTATCATGTCCCTGATAGCCTGCAGGCCTGCCCAAAAGCATGAAAATGACAGCGCTCTGAACGGGAGACTGATTATATCCGGTGCATGGGCCCTTTATCCCCTGGCCGTGTCATGGGCGGAGGAGTTTAAGGAGATACATCCCGGAGTAAAGATAGAGATATCAGCAGGAGGAGCAGGCAAGGGCATGGCTGATGTGCTGTCCGGTCTGGTGGATCTGGCGATGGTATCACGGGAGATATACCCCCAGGAAATAGAGCAGGGAGCCTTTTTTATTCCTGTGGCTGTCGATGCTGTGGTTCCCACAGTCAACCATGGAAACCCTGTGCTGGGAGTGTTGAAGGAAAAAGGGATGAAAAAGGATATATTTTTAAGATTATGGATTAAAGGTGAGAAGCTTGACTGGGGGCTGATTTATGGTCAGGGGACTGTCGGGGAGATAAATATATATACCAGGTCTGATGCCTGCGGTGCGGCAGCCACCTTTGCTGCGTTTCTTGATAAAATGCAGGAAGACCTTCAGGGAACAGGAATATACGGTGATCCAGGTATGGTTACAGCAGTGAGGGATGACAGGCTTGGAATAGGATATAATAATATCAACTTTGTTTATGACAAGGACACGAGGTGTCCGGTTGAAGGGGTGGATGTAATACCGGTTGATCTGAATGAAAATGGAATTCTGGATGAGAGCGAGAATTTTTACAGCACCCTTGACCTTATGGTTAATGCTGTATCAGAAGGGAGATATCCAGCACCTCCTGCCAGAGAGCTTTATTTTGTAAGCAAAGGCAAACCACCTGAAGGGCTGGCAAAAGAATTTTTAATTTATGTCCTTGCCCAGGGCCAGCAGCTTAACCTGGAAGCAGGCTATGTAAGCATCTCGGAAGATAAAATTAAGCTTGCTCTGGACAAATTACGGTAGAAAAACCATGGCCGCCGGCAGGATAACAAAGGACAGGATTGCCCGGATATGCATGGTATTAACCACTGCAGCTGTAAACATTGTCCTGCTTTTAGTGCTGCTTGGCCTTTTTGCAAAATCGGGACCGGTACTTAAGCAGAATAATCTGTTACAGCTTATCTTTTCATCAGAATGGTCGCCACTGAAGGGGCAGTTTGGGCTTTTTAACTTTATTTTCGGAACCTTTACGGTCACTTTTCTTGCCATAATCATTTCTGCCCCTCTGTGTCTGCTCACAGCTGTCTACCTGTCGGAATACAGCTCCAGAAGGCTCCTCTACTGGGCAAAGCTTTTTATTGATATGCTGGCCGGCATACCGGCTGTTGTTTACGGGGTGTGGGGTGTTCTGGTTATAATACCCCTGATACGGGATTATTTTGCCCCCCTTTTCGGAAAAGCGGTCACGGGCTACAGCCTTCTTGCTGGAGGGATAGTCCTTTCTATAATGGTATCTCCAATAATTATTTCAGTCCTTTTAGAAATTTTCTCATCCATAGAGAATGAACTTAAGGAATCCTCCCTTTCCCTCGGGGCTACAAAATGGCAGACAGTAAAGCATGTAATATTGAAAAAATCCCTAAGCGGTATTATCTCTGCTGTCATTCTGGGAACTTCCAGGGCACTGGGCGGTACCATGGCAGTCCTTATGGTTACGGGAAATGTAGCTGTTATCCCGGACAGTATATTTGATCCTATATATACCATACCCTCCCTTATTGCTAATAATTACGGCGAAATGCTCTCCATACCCCTCTATGATTCAGCTCTGATGTTTGCAGGCCTTGTACTCCTGCTTATTATTCTAGCCTTTAATATAGCATCCAGGCTGATGCTCCTGAAATACCGCAGGGAGGTTTAGCCATGGACAAGAGAAAACTGGAGGAGAGAATCTTTCTGTGCCTGATGAGGATATCGGCAGGCCTGGTATTTACAGCTCTGCTCGCCATTACGGGTACTATATTTGTCAAGGGCTTTAATTCCCTGAGCATATCCATGCTTACCCAGGTTCCGAAGGGTGGTTATTACCTGGGTAAAGAGGGCGGAATACTGAATGCGATTGTCGGAAGCCTTTTAATAGGCATTTTATCAACGCTTCTTGCTCTTGCCCTGGCGCTTCCCATAACCTTCTATATAAATATTTACCGCCGGGGTAGATCAAAATTTGCATATTATACAAGGTTCTCCCTTGATGTCCTTACAGGAGTACCAAGCATAGTATACGGTCTTTACGGGTTTTTAATCCTCAGGTTTCTGGGAATAAGGGCTTCCCTGCTGGGAGGGGTATTTGCCGTTGCAATGCTTATACTTCCCCTTATGTGCCGAACTATTGATGAGGTAATAAGGCTGGTTCCTAAAGATCTGCTTGATACCGCCTACAGCCTTGGATCTACCAGGCTTGAGACAATAATCCATGTATTACTCAGGCAGATATCGGGAGGAATAGTAATGGCAGTGATGATAGCCTTTGGAAGGGGAATAGGGGATGCAGCATCGGTTCTTTTTACTGCCGGCTTTTCAGATTACATACCGACTTCATTACTTCAGCCTGCAGCCACACTGCCCCTGGCTATTTTCTTTCAGCTGCAAAGCCCTTTGCCAGAGGTCCAGGAAAGGGCTTATGCTTCAGCTTTCATACTTACAATGATAATACTAATTATCAGCATAATGGTAAGAATGCTTGGGAAAAAATTCTCAAGAAATGTTATAAGGTAGGTGCAGAAATGACCAAAAATCCTTTTATAGAGCTATGCAACCTTAACCTTTTTATTGGAAAGGAAAGAATCTTAAAGGATATAAGCATAAGGATACCGGGCAATAGGATTACAGCTATTATAGGGCCTTCCGGGTGCGGCAAGACAAGCCTGTTAAAGTGTTTCAACCGTCTTGTTGAGACGGTGGAGGGAGCGAGGGTTACAGGAAGGATAATGGTCGACGGGCAGAATATTCTTGATGAAAATGCCGATATTTCCGAAGTTAGAAAAAAAATGGGGCTTTTGCTTCAAAAACCTTACCCCCTGCCGATGTCCATATTCGATAATGTTGCTTATGGCCCCAGGATTCACGGTATGAAAAACAAAAAAAGACTGAAAGAGATAGTTGAGCATCATCTTATACAGGTTGGCCTCTGGGAGGAAGTCAAGGGTAAGCTCAACTCACCTGCAACGGCACTTTCTGTCGGACAGCAGCAAAGGCTATGCCTTGCCAGGGGGCTTGCTGTTGAACCGGAGATAATACTGGCTGATGAGTCCACCTCAGCACTGGACCCCGTGTCAAGCAGCAGGATAGAATCAAGGTTTTCCGCCCTGAAGGAAAACTATACCATAATAATGGTAACCCACATATTAAGACAGGCAAAAAGGCTGGCAGATTACGTTATCTTTATGTATTACGGCAGAGCACTGGAGGCCGGCCCTGCCAGAGAGATATTCGAAAATCCCCAAAACGAGATAACAAGGCAGTATATCAGCGGTGTCATAAGCTGATAGAGTGTTTTCTTATATATGCTTTATCTTTTCGCGGTCTATATAGGGCTGTATCTTTCTGTAGGAGGCGTCGGAAGTCCCTTTAATCAACAGGGCTATAAGCATTAGAATGGAAAAAATCATGAAAAGTACCCTGTAAAAACCAAGCCTTCTCTTCCTGAACTTGAAGTAATATCCGCAGTAGGGGCAGTTTTTATAGTTGCCAAGGATATAGCCCCTGCATTCCGGGCATATTTTTGAAAGCTGGTCATGCATTTTAAAGCTCCCTTATCATGTATATTTGCTTGTCAATCTCGGTAAATCCCTCCTCCAGGTACCAGTTAAGGGCTTTATCATTACTTGATGCCACATCAAGGAGAATTTTTTTTCTGCCAAGGCTCCCTGCAAGGTCGTAGATATCCCTGAGCATTGTCCTGCCGAGGCCCAGTCCCTGGAACCGGCTGTCTACAGCTATGGCTATCAGATAGACTGCCTTATCGAGCCCCTGGTAATTGAAATATTTTGAAAAGAATGAATTATTGTAGCTTACCCAGTAGAACCCGACAATACAGTTATTATGTTCCAGAACCCTGGCAGTGCTGTTTTTCTTGAAAAAGCCATCATAGTCAGATTCCTGAAGTCCCTGTTTTTCTGCAAGCCCTTTTGAGTTCAGGGTTCTTTCATTTATTTTCTTTACCTGGGGTATATCATCCTTTCTGCAGGTCCTCAGGGTAAAAAGCCTGCTGCCCAGACTGAATTCCTTGATATAGCCCGGTGCATCCTCCGGAACCATTCCCCTGGCTGCTTCTCCTGCAAGACTGTCGACAAGTATATTAAGAGGGTCATCGCTGTGGGCTTTTACCTTGACCCATTGGATATCATGCTTTTTTGCAAGTTCAGAGAGCTTTTCCCATAATTCCCTGTTTTTTACCGGGTTTCCAGTGCTATTTATGTAACCGGTTTTTTCCCACTTTTTCAGCCAGCCCTTGCAGAAGGCATTGTAAACATATTCACTGTCCGTGTGTACTGTAACAGAGCAGTGTTTTTTAAGTGATTCCAGGGCTTTAATCACTGCAGTAAGCTCCATCTTGTTATTCGTAGTATGAGTCTCGCTTCCTGAACCGCTTTTTTTGCTCCCCATATACTCCATGTAGTATGCCCAGCCTCCGGGACCAGGGTTTTTCAGGCATGAGCCGTCTGTATAAATGATAATCCTGATGTTCATATATTCAATATATATAAATATTACATAAAAAACAAAGAATAAAAAGAACCGGACTGCTAATTTTCATGTATAATCTTAAGAATATTGCACAGAAACAAGGCCATTATTTTTGACAGTAATGATATATATATATAGAATTAATAGATGAATATTCATAAACCAATTATTACGGAGAGTAAATTATGAAGAAAATAATTATATCTGGAATTATCCTGTTTTTTGTTCTATCCGTCTATGGACAGGCTTCCACTAAACCGTCCGGGAGCGGTGAACAGCAGGATCCCTACAGGATATCAAACCTGGATGAGCTTTACTGGATTGCCCAGGATAGCGAAAGGTGGTCTGCTCATTACATTCAGATTGCTGATATTGATGCAGGCTCTACTGAAAAATGGTTTTACGGGGATCAGAGCGGGATTTATGAGGGCTGGAAACCTATAGGGAACCCTGATATAATGTTTACAGGTTCTTATAATGGACAGGGTCATAAAATTGACAAGCTTTACATAAACCGGCCGAAAGATGATAATATCGGTTTATTCGGGTATATTAGCAATCCAGCTTCCATTATCAATACAGGCCTTACCAGCGCAGATATAACAGGCCATTACTTTGTGGGCGGGCTTGTTGGAAGAGCAAGGTCATGCCCCTTAATTTCCCGCTGTTATACAAGCGGAAAAATTAAAGGCATCTATGCTGCGGGCGGTCTTGCCGGGTATGTTTCCTATACTCATTTTGCCGAGTGCTGCAGTGATTGCGAGGTAAGTTCGGTCTACGATGCAGGGGGGCTGGCAGGGGAGATGCTGTCCTCCAGCATTAACAACTCTTATTTTACAGGAAAGGTTATATCATCTGAAGGGGGAGCCGGTGGTCTGTGCGGAACCAGTGACGGGTCTATTATCTCCAATAGCTACAGTGCAGGGGAAATAAATGCAAATAAATCTTCCAGCGGTATTTCAGGCTCTGAATATTTGACGGATATTTCCAGTTCCTACTGGGACAGAGAAGCCTCAGGCCTTAAAGATTTAAGAAATGGAAACAGCAGGAGCAAAGAAGAAATGACCTATCCCTACGGTGAAAATACCTATCAGGACTGGGATTTCATTACAATGTGGACAGCCGATAGCGAAGGCATAAATGGCGGATACCCCTACATAGTTTACAGCCAGAAGGGAACAGCAACCTTTATTTTAAGCAGGGAGGGCAAGGGGGAAGGTATTAATGAGGCGCAAATTGACATTTCCGGGGCTTCAGGCGAACCTGCAGGAACCTTTTATACTGATAATGATGGCAGGGCAGTTGTTTCACTGCCTTACGGGCAGTATAAGTATAGAATAAGCAGTTTATGCAATGAGAATATTACGGAGAAAGCTTTTAATATCCCCTCTGATAAAGATATAGTCCATGCTGTGAAATCAAACCTTTACAAAGTAGTAATAGGTATTGACAATGCTGATAATTACCCTGTTCCGGGGTTTATTATCAGGATTTGGGATAATCATAACCCGGACACTGATACAGCTGAAAAAGACACTGATGAAAGCGGAAAAGCTGAGTTTAATCTGCCCTGCGGAAGATATGCCTTTGGAATTTTCGATTACTATGACTGCAGGGAGGCATTCCGGGATGAATTTGAAGTAAAGGGCTCTGATGTCAGCTTCAGCATAAATATGACACCCCAGGATTTTGATGTCATATTCAGCCTCGATGATGACGGCAGATCAGCTGTGAATGGTGCAAAGATAGTAATATTTGACGTGGACTATGATGATATTCCTCTTCATGTTTTGTACTCCTCGGGGGGATCTGCAAAGGCAACCCTGACATGCGGAGAATACCGATACGAAATTACTCATAAATTTTATGAGACTGTTACGGGAGACATAAAGGTCGGTGACCTAAAAAAGCCCCTGGGCAAAAACGAAGTAACCATGGGAAGGAAGCAGAAAAAGCCTTACCGGGTCCGTCACAGCATGGTATTGAATTCTGCAGGACGTGAAGCAGTTGAGGAAGGAAAAGGGGCAGAAGATTCAATTCCCCGTGAAAGAAGGGACACGCAGGAGACAGGCAGAGGGTCACAAGAGCACCAGGATTCAGGACAAACCGCTGACATCACTCGAGATCCCGATTCCCGGGATGAGGATTGGGACAGCTACCGGAATGATTACAGGGATCAGCGTGATGTATCCGATCTCAGACCGGAAACAGGCAGTTATACAGGGTCAAGATAAGAAATGATAATAATGGTAATTTTATCAGAAGATTTAAAAGATGGGTTCAAAATCCTTGCCAAATCTTATTCCGCTGCTTCCTTTTCCATATACAGGGCTGAA
>CAYSKJ010000115.1:0-4499 GCA_964431655.1 uncultured bacterium
AGAAAGGGGGTAAATGCTCCTTCCGAAGGCAAATACCTCATAATCCGGAAAGAGTTTCTCCCTCAAAAGAAACGGGTAGTTTTTGCCGGTATCCACATGAAGTCCCTCAACATAGGAATCGCCTATAACTGCAATAAGCCTTTGCTTTCCCAAATGATAATCAATGGGGTAATTCCATCCCCAGTTGTTTATATGCCATTTTATCCTTATTTCTGCAAGCCTCCCGATGGTGACAATACCGTTTTCCCTTGACGGGTCATACCTGTGTATCATTTCTTCCTCATCATAATACCCCCTGGGCGGACTGGAGGCCGGAATTACATACCGGAAGAAGATCTCGAGGAAAACAATAAGAATTAGAATAACAGGCACTGTTATAAACAGAAGGTTCCTGAGAAGGCCTTTCACAGTGTTTTCTCCTTTCCTGAAAGGGTTATTTGCAATAAATCATTCTGCACAGGCTCTGCCATACTTACTGAAAGGCTGAACCTTAGTAAATATATAGCATCTGCCTGATAATTTCAAGCCTGAATGTCCAGGTCATATGTTTTGAGCTGTTTCTTATGGACTTTAAGCCTTTTGTATTATAATATATGCTCCAGGCAATTAAGTCAGGAGCCTATTATGGAAAAAAGCCTTCTTGCAAACAGGTATATACTCCTTGACATGATATCCGAGGGCGGTATGGGCAAGGTCTTCAAGGCCAGGGACACCCTGATGGACAGCCAGGTTATAGCAATAAAGACCATTAAGGATAAAGACAGAAAAGCGCACCTTGAAAAAGCCCTGCTGGATGAGTTTTATACCCTGTTCAGCCTTTCCCACCCAAATCTGCTGAAGGTATATGATATAGGGAGGGATATAAAAAAGGATGAGCTTTTCCTTGTAACAGAGCTTGCCGAGGGTCTTGCCATGGACAGGTGGATATCCGGCAAAAAATTCGATGAACTTATAGATGTACTTTACAGCATACTATGCGGTTTAAGCTACCTTCACAGGAACAATATCATACACGGAGACCTTAAGCCAGCCCATTTCATCATAAATCAGGAAAACAACAGCAGACAGGTCAGGATAATTGACTTCGGACTTGTGAAACACGCGGAAAAAAGCAGTAAGGATAAGATTGCAGGAAGCATAAGGTATATAGCCCCGGAGATCTTCCAGGGCAGAGGATACTCCAAGAAGTCGGATATTTACTCCCTTGGCGTTTCCCTTTTCAATACCCTTTATAATAGATACCCCTATGATGCCAGGACCCTTTCAAAATATATAAAGGCCACAACCAGCACAACCCCTGTCTTTAAGAAGCCGTTGATCAAAATCCCGGATAATTTTCTGCATATCCTGAAAAAATCAATACACCACAATCCCCTGGCAAGGTACCCCGATGCCGATGCAATGCTTTCTGATATCTGCCTTTTCTATGGAAGGAAATATCAGCCGGGCTTTTCAAACCCTTCAGTATTTTCACCTTTTGTCAACAGGGAAAAGGAATTTTATCTATTGTGCAGCGGTGTTAAAGGCCTCCTTAAAAAGGCTGTTTCAACTCCCTTTGTAAATATATTTGGAAGTCAGGGGTCTGGGAAAAAAAGGCTCATCAGACAGATAAAGGTATATGCAAAGTATAAGGGAATTGAGTTTTTCAGCACCCGGCATGAACCGGGAACTGACAGCCATCTGTCCATAATAGGCATGCTTATGCCCTACATCTTTCTGTATGCTGAGAACAGCGGAATTGATGTTTCAAGGTTCAGGGCTTATTTCGATATATATTCAGGCAGGGACAAAGACATTAAACATGGCGGCAAAGGCAAAGCAGAACAGGCTAACAATGATATTCTGTTTTCCGCCATTGATCTGATAATAAGACTTGTGTCCAGAGGGATCCCAATGGTTATTATTGTTGAGGATTTTGACAGGTTTGACAGCATGTCAAAGTCCTTTGTAAAGATGCTACTTCATGCAGTTGAAAGCTCTCTTCTGCAAAACTGCGTATATATAATACTCAGCAGTTCTGAAAAGCTTGATATGCTGAAAGAGTTCAAGTCACAAAGGTATATCGAAATGGAAAACTTTGACCTGGATGCCACCCGCAGGATGATTGCCGGCATACTGGGAGATATTCCTCTTAATGATGCCATACTCAAAAAGATCTTCCGGGCCTCAGAGGGTAATCCCCTCAGGATAGAAAAGCTCCTGCAGTCCCTTTTCCTGAACGGCATGATTCATTATAAGGACGGTGTCCATGCAGTATCCAATGATGCTCCGGCTTTTATAGACCGTCTTCCTGATGATATAGGCAAAGATTATTACAGCATCTTAAACATGTTCTCCAGAAATCAGAGGATCCTATGCTCTCTTTTTGCCCTGAGCTACAGGCCCCCTGCTGATAAAGACATCCCGGACCTGATTTCAAAAGGCAGTTTTGAAGGAGGACTGGATTTTATTTTCTTCCTGAGGCAGATAAATATACTTAAAAATTCAGTGGACAGGGGCATAAGGATATCCCTTATCGGGGACAAGGGCTTTCATGATTATCTTTTAAGTGAGCTTTCAGAGGAAGAAAAAAAAAGCGCTCATAAAATTCTTTATGACTGCTTTTCAGAAAAATATTCTGATGACTTCTGCCTCATGGCTTATCATCTCTATTACAGCAATATGGAAAACAGTCTTCTGCCCGGCTGTATCAAAAAAGCCATTGAACAGGCATCCAGGGAAAGCATTCATGCCGGAAGGCTCCTTTTCTTCCTGGACAAAGCCATTGAACTGAAAGACAGGATAAATGACAGAAAATACATAACATCAATTCTGCAGAAAAAGATAAATAGGCTTTATTTCCTTAATGATATGACCGGAATAAGGAAAATGGAAGAGGAATACCTGATGCCTGAGCTGAAAAGAAATGACCCCCTTACCTATATCAGCGTGTTAAAATCGCTCCTGGATATACACAGCCTGGACTACAACAATCCTAAGGCAAAGGAAATGCTTAAGCTTGCTGAAGGTATTTCATGCGATGATGCCGATGTAATAGAGGTTATGAATAAAATTAAATGGAACCGGGTATTCTATTTTCTGAACCAGAACCGGCACAAGGAAGCAATGGCCCTGTGCACTGATATTTTTGAAGATATAAAAAAACAGGGGGATGATCACATCCTGTCAAATTATTATGGAATGATTGGAGAGCTGTATAACAATAAGGGAGACTGCCAGCAGAGCCTTTACTACAAAGAGCTCTCCCTTCAATATGCCTACAGGACAGGCATAATCAATCAGATAGCCATATCTGAGCACAATATGGCCGTAGGGTATCTGAATGCCGACAGGTACGACGAGTGTGTCACCTATCTGAAACTGGCCTATGAAAAGTTTAATAAAATACACAACTACAGGCTTCTGGGTTTTGCGCTGAACAATCTCAGCGAAGTGCTGGCCAATTATCTCTGCGAGGAGCAGTCTGCCATTACCTATGCGCTGAACGCCTTCGAGATAAACAAAATAGTAGGCGGAATAAACCTTATTAACAATTACAAAATACTTGCATCTATTTACAGGATGATGCACAAGTACAGCGAAGCTCTGGAAAACATAAACAGGGGCATGGAGCTGTCCGAAAACCAGAGCCGTCTTATATCCCTTCTTGAATCCTGTCTCGTCAAAGCAGATATACTTATTGATATTTCAGCCTACAGCCAGGCAGTAAAAATAATTGAGAAAGCCGTGAAAATTTCAAAAGAATCGCTTGGCTGTTATTATCTCAGGGATTTTCTGGCAAGGGACTCACAGATAAGCATAGAATGCGGCAATCATAAAAGGCTGAGCAAATCCATCAGCCAGCTGGAAAAATACATTAATGTCGAGGAAGCAGTTATTTTCATGGCTTACTTTTACCAAAGCCGCCAGAGTGAAGAACTCCTTAAGGCCTATGATTTCATCGCAAAATGCCTGTCAGATACAGATATACCCAGAGCCCGGTACAATCTCCATAAAGCAGGCCTTTACCTCTTCTCCATGACAGGACAGGCAAAGAAACTGTCCCGGCACATAGCCTTATTCTATGAATTCCTCAGGAATGATTATAATGCCGGATGGAAGGATTACCGCATGCTTGAGGGTTTTTTGCCCTATGCACAGGGCTCAGGTCTTCCTGATATCAAAAAGAAAGCAGAAGAAAGCTATGAATTCACAAAACAGTATATACCCCGGCAGTATTTAAGCAGTTTCTTAAGGGATAAGCAGAACCGGGAAAAATAGCAGAAGGATAATTTATATTATGTATCGGCCCTGTTCCTGTAAAGATCGGGGTCAACCACCCCGGACATGGCTATAAGGTCCATATCTTTTTTTAAAAAACGGCTGACCTTATCTGCGCATGACGTGGGACATTCTATAATATCCCGGTGGTTAACATACAGCACATCCATATTCTTGCGCATCTTGAGTATTGACCGGGTTTCATTGAGGTGGCTTCTATAAAGGGTTTTCATCTTTTC
>CAYSKJ010000115.1:4509-10697 GCA_964431655.1 uncultured bacterium
CCCGGGATTGACATCCTGGCCCATTCTAACCAGCATCTTATTCTGGGAGGCCATTACCTCATCAAGGTTCCTTTCAAGGAAGATAATATTATAGTTGTTTTCATCGGGCAGGTATTTTAAGAGATAGGAGATTATTTTTACTACCTGTCCTCTTTTTTCTTTAAGCCAGGATTTATCGGCCTCCTTGTCCAGGTCCTTTACCTTTTCGAGTTCATAGTACCCTTTGGGGTTATCGCTGTCCGCTGTCCTGATCCCGTCGGTAGCAATGGGAATACCCCCCGCATTGAGCATATTCATCATCATGGAGGTGCCCGACCTGGGCAGTCCTGATACAATTATTACCGGTTCCTTTCTGCTAAACCATCTGAAAAGAAACACTGTAAACACCCCCTGGTTTTAATCAGCCACCATTATGCCAATATAGGAGCCCGTGTCAAAATAAATCATGACAATTCCTGCTTATGATGCTTAATCACCTTTCCTTTGACAATATATATGACATCCTCACATATATTTGTTGACAGGTCGGAAATCCTTTCAAAATTCCTGGCAATATTCATAAGCTGGAGAGCTCTGTCGATGCTTGAAGGCGATGAAATCATGTAGGTTGTAAGTTCTCTGAAAACCTGGTCCCTGAGTGCATCGACCGTATCGTCACGCTTAAATACCGAACCGGCAAGGTCTGCATCCATATTTATATAGGAGGTTATGCTGTCAAACAGGATTTTCACGGTCTCCTCCCCCATCCTGGGAATATCAATCAGGGGCTTGAGCGCAGGCCTGTCTATTATAAACAGACCGCTTTCCGCTATGTTTACGGCATGGTCTGCCATCCTCTCCAGGTCATTATTGATTTTCAGTATCATTATTATCTTCCTTAAATCCTTGGCAAGGGGCTGAAACTGGGCAATCGTGGAGATACAGAGCTCCTCCAGATCCAGCTCCATGCTGTTTGCCTGGGTTTCATCGCTGTTAATTACCTCTTCAAGCTCCTCCCTGTTCCTTATCAGCAGACCGTTAATGCTCTTTTCAATCATTTTCTGAACAAAAGTAGCGTATTTTGTTATCTTTTCATCCAGTAAGGCAAGTTTTGCAGTCAACATTTATTAACCTCCTTTTAACCGAATTTTCCGGTCAGGTATTCTTCTGTCCTTTTATCCTCAGGAACTGTGAACAGCCTTTCTGTCTGACCGTATTCCACCAGGTCCCCCAGGTATAGAAAGACTGTGTAGTCTGAAACCCTGGATGCCTGGGCAATATTATGGGTAACAAGCATTATGGTTACATATTGTTTAAGTTCCACAATGAGTTCTTCTATCCGTGAAGTAGCTTTCGGATCCAGGGCTGAAGTAGGTTCATCCAGCAGAAGTATCTCCGGCTTCATGGCAAGAGCCCTGGCGATGCACAGTCTCTGCTGCTGGCCCCCTGAAAGAAAGGTGCCTTTCCTGAGCAGGCTGTCCTTTACCTCATTCCACAGGGCCGCCTTTTTCAAAGAATCCTCAACTATCATGTCCCTATCGCTTTTTTTCAGCCTTATACCGTTGAGCCTGTAGCCTGCCATCACATTGTCGTATATGGTCATGGTAGGAAAGGGATTGGGCTTTTGAAAAACCATTCCAATTTTCCTCCTGACGATTATGGGATTCATCTGGTTCAGGTCACTGTCATACAAGTATATGTGGCCGGTTGTCCTTACATTGCCGTTTATTTCATGCATCCTGTTGATACAGCGCAGAAGGGTTGTCTTGCCGCATCCGCTGGGGCCCATTATGGCTGTTACCATCCTGCTCTCTATTGAAAGGCTTATATTGTTCAGAGCCTTATTATCTCCGTAATATACGCTTAAATCTTTTATGTTCAGTACTGTACTTTCCATTTTTTCGCTCCCAGTTTAGAAAATATATTCAATAAAAGAACTATCACTATCAGCACAAAGGATGCCCCCCAGGCCATTTTGTGCCACTCGGGGAAAGGGCTCATAGCATATTGATATATCTCCAGGGGAAGACAGCTTATCGGCCTGGTTATATCAAGGCTCCAGAATGGGTTTCCGAAGGCTGTGAAGAGAAGAGGCGCGGTCTCGCCGCTGATTCTGGCAATGCTCAGAAGAACGCCTGTCAGAATACCGCTGAAACCTGTAGGAAGAATTACCTTTATAATGGTCCTGTAATAGGGGACCCCCAGGGCCATGGATGCTTCTTTCAGGCTGTAAGGAAGGAGGTTTAATGTTTCTTCCGTGGAGCGTACAATTACAGGCAGCATCATGACAGCAAGGGCAATAGCCCCGGACACTGCTGAAAAACCGCCCAGGGGGACAACGACCCACAGGTATACAAATATCCCTATGACTATGGAAGGGACTCCCTGGAGTATCTCTGCGAACATCCTTACATAAGAGGCTGTCCGGCTCTTTTTATTTTCTGAAAGATAGATGCCGGCAGTTACACCTACAGGTATGGAAATAACCGATGCAAGCACTATCAGCAGGAGAGTTCCGGCTATGGCATTTGCCAGCCCGCCCCCTTCTTCCCCCACCGGTTTGGGCAGATTAAGCAGGAAATCCAGGCTTATGCTGGAAAGCCCGTTCTTTACCAGGTAATAAAAGATTAAAAAAAGTGGAGCGGCGCATAATAAACTGAAAAAAACAATAAAAAGAAAAAACATCCTGTCTTTGATAATCCGGAATCTGATACCTTTGTCTTCCATCTTTTTTACCCTATATCCCTCTTCATCTTTTTTATTATTTTCTTGCCTGCAAAACTTATTAATGCAGTGACAACAAAGAGAACCAGTCCTATCTGTATAAGGGTAGAGTGGTAGAGATTGGTTGATGCCTCGGCAAATTCATTGGCTATTATGCTTGCCATGGTATTTGCAGGGTCAAAGAGGCTTTTCGGTATGGAGTTCCTGTTACCGATAACCATGGTGACGGCCATGGTCTCACCCAAAGCTCTTCCCAGGGACAGGAGTATGCCTGCAAAGATTCCTGACTTTGCATAGGGCAGGCTGATCTTCCTTATAACCTCGTACCTGGTGGCCCCGAGGGAATAGGCTGCCTCTTTCAGATCAGCAGGCACCATGTTAATGACCTCCTTGGATATGGAGGCAGAGTATGGTATTATCATTATAGACAGGATAATGGCTGATGTGAACATACCTACCCCATAGGGTATAATGCCAAGTTTCAGCTGAAACTGCTGTATAATGGGGACCAGGACAAAAAGCCCCCAGAACCCGTAGATAACAGAAGGTATGCCTGCAAGAAGCTCAATTATGGTCTTGAGTGCATTGCTGAAAAATCCATTCTTATAGTATTCCCCGAGAAATATTGATATTGACAGGGAGAAGGGCAGAGAGATGAAAAGGGCGAGAAAGGATGTGACCAGTGTGCCTATAAGAAAGGGCAAAGCACCATATTCATCGGCCACAGGATCCCATATGCCGGTGTACAGAAAGGCCAGGCCGCTGTGCCGGATAGAAGGCAGAGATTTATAAAGCAGTGTAGCAAAAACCGCCATCAGTATGACAGTAATGATGAGTCCGGAGAATTTGAGCACAAGCCTGAAAATCTTCTCCCTTATCATTCAATATCCCTCCGCTTTTATAAACGCAGAGAAAGGGTATTGAACCCTCTCTCTGCGGATTTCGCTTTTTTACTTTAATAATGGCTCTGCGTCATAGGTTACCGATCCAAGCAGAGTCTTTGCCTTCTCCGCCGCTGCTGGCGCCAGCGGTGCATAATGCAGCGCCTCTGCATACTTCTGGCCGTCTTCCACTATCCACCATAAGAGCTTTAAGGTTTCCATGGCCTGCTTTTTTGTTCTTTTGCTGTAATTCTGCTCCTGGTACAGTATTATCCATGTAAAACCCGATATAGGATAACCCTCTTTTGCATCCGTATCTGTAATGCTGACCCTTGTGTCGGCAGGAATTTCTATGTCAGCCGACAGCTTTACAGATTCTATGGAAGGCTCAATAAAATTGCCGGACTTATTCTTTACAATACCAACAGGCATATTATTGCTCAGAGCATAAATGAACTCCACATATCCCAGGGAACCGGGTATCTGCCTGATGAGTCCTGCAACACCGGGGTTGCCTTTCCCTCCTATTCCCAGTGGCCATTTCAGGGATTTGCCGGCCCCGACCTTCTCTTTCCATTCAGCAGAAACCTTTGAAAGGTAATCGCTGAATATGGAAGTGGTTCCGCTTCCGTCAGACCTGTGAGCCACCACTATTTCCATATCCGGAAGGCTGATGGCAGTGTTAAGGGATTTTATCCTCTCATCATTCCACCGGGTTACTTTGCCGAGGTATATATCTGCTATGAGCCCGGGAGTAAACCTTAACACGGGATTTCCCGGAAGATTGTAGGTAATTACCACAGCGCCGAGACAGGTAGGTATATGCAGTATATTGGCTCCTGCCTCCTTTATGTCCTTATCGCTCATAAAGGCATCCGTCCCGCCGAAATCAACTGTTTTGTTAAGGACCTGCCTTATGCCCCCGCCGGAGCCTATAGCCTGGTAATTTACCTTTATTTTGGTCTGATTGTAATACTCATCAAACATCTTGGAATACAGCGGATAGGGAAATGTAGCTCCTGCTCCGGTCAGTTCAGCCTGCTGGCCGTTGACTGCAGTAAAGCTTCCTGCCATTATCACCATAAAACCGAGTAATGCCAATATTTTTGTAATCTTCATTAAATTAACTCCTTTAATTAAAATTTATAAGAGAAAGTCAGCCTTGCAATAAGGTCTGAGTCAGTATCAATTCCGTTTTCCTCATCATAGAAGGTATATTCAATGTTCGGAATGAACTGAATATTTTTATTTATTTTATAGGCGAGGCCTGCAATAATGAGGTTTGACGGATTCAGGCCGGACATGCGCAGATAGGATATGCCGTTTCCCTTTGGATTTGGGTCCATAACTTTGTCATATCTGAGCAGAAGGTCCAGGTTTTCGGAAAGTGTAAAAACGCCAAAGGCAGAAAAAAGACTGATATCTGTATCCGAATCATCTTTTTCTGCATCCTTTCTTACGTACATTGTACCCAGTCTTCCCCACTTCTGCCGGTAGGCAAGAAATAGAGACACAACTGATTCCTTTTCCCCTTCATCTTTGCTGGTATGGTTAAAATAACCCTCTGCATACAGGCCCGTTTTCTGGCCGTAGGACAAAAGGGCATGAATGGATTTTCCCTTATTTATCTCATTCTTATTGCTTTCACCATTGCCGTAGATTGCCCTAAAGCCGAAACCTCCTGAACTGTAGCCGTAGGATATGCCTATGTCCCTTGAACTCATGAACTTCTGAAGATCTGCCGGGGATTTCTCAACATTCCGGTATCCCCAGTAGTCCTCATAGGCTGAAAAGGCAGGATTGCCTACTATGCCAAGGCTGAAAGAACTGCTGTTCCTGCTGTAGGTCAGGGCTGCATCCTTTACATAGGGTTTTAAGGTATCATTTGACTCAAAATCCCCGGGATGGTTCATTTCAAACCTCAGGACCGTTGACCATTCATCATTGATTTTGTAACGGTAACGAAGGTATATCCTCCTTATTACAAAACCGTGCTGGCCCTCAATATCCTCGATATGATGGCTGTTCAGATAATAGTAGTCTCCGAAAACTATGCCGTCAATACTCCCCTGAGCCCTGCTGATGAAAGAAAAACAAACTGCAATTACCAGAAATGCTAATAATGTCTTTTTCATTTTCCACTCCTTTTTTTGTTTTTTTCTTACTATTAGCAGTGGATTTTTAAGGAGTAATAATTTTAGTATTAATTTTATGTTAATTCTTTTCCCCCGCAGGGAAGCATAATATTAAAGACAGTGCCTTTTTCGGGCTGACTCTCTGTATCAATGGTCCCCCCGTGAAGATTTATTATCTGTTTTACTATGGAGAGTCCCAGCCCTGAACCGCCCATTTTCCTGGAACGGCTTTTATCTGCTACAAAAAACGGGTCAAATATCCTGTGGATATCTTCTTTTGAGATTCCAATACCGGTGTCACAAATCCTTATAAAAAGCCTCTTTTCCCGACAGGGCTCCAGGGTAATCCTGATGCTTCCCGAAGCTGTAAACTTTACTGCATTGTCTATAAGGTTTATGAGCATCTGTTCCAGCTTTATCCTGTCCCCCCGGACAGTTAACAACCCGGAGGGTTTATCAATATGCAGGC
>CAYSKJ010000116.1:0-8359 GCA_964431655.1 uncultured bacterium
ACATAACTGTCATTTATATATTTTCTCTTAAATATAACCTTGATAAAAATTTAATATGCTTACTTACTAACCCGGTAGCGGGTAAGTCTGTCAGCTATCTCTTTTGTTATGCGGTTATTATTAAACAGTATATCTATCAGAGCCGGAAATTTATAGAACATGGCCTGGTTAATGGAGAACAGCTCCAGGGTGCTTAAGGGCACTGTTTCATCTTCCAGTATGGATATGGCTGTTTCCTGGTTGAAGTCCCTGTGGGTTATAGCAGTGGTTATAAGCTTGTCGAACTTTCCCAGAGCACGTATATATGCCTTGAACAGACTGCTGTCCATGGACTGGGATTTAATGAAATCTATCAGAGAACTCTGGTCGAAAATTGAAAGGGTTTCCGAAGCCTTTTCCGAAATGCTCTTATCTTCATCAAGAGTAATGTACAGGAGGCATTTAATCCTTGTCTCCTGGTCCAGAGGCATTGCATCATCTATTATCATGTTTTTGATGTGCTCCGGAAGATTATTATTTTTCAGGTCATTAAGTATTCTCTCTGATAATTCCATATAAAAAACTCCTTTAGTTACTCATCAGACTCAAGCTTATAATTTACCAGCACATTGTCCCGGCAGAAAGAAGCCAGTATTTCTTTTATGTCCTTGCCATTATAGATTATATTTGTTTTGGAGATATCGGAAACGGAAAATATTATATACTCTGAAAATTCATAAATCCTGCATTCATCAGGCATAATTATCTCTTCCATTATAATCCCCTGCTCGCTGATAACAGAAATTACAACTGCACCAGAAGAGCTTATTTTAAGAGTATTTAAATCGCTTCTGTCTTTTTGCTCCCGTATAGATGATTCTGATGATGTCTGATGGTCTGCGGGAACACCTGTGCTTTTCTCAGGGCTGTCCGCTTCATTTTTTATTCCAGGTTCTGGAAGGATAAAAAAAGCAGTAATCAAAACTGCAGAGATTATCAGTGATAGTATAATAACCTTTTTATACCTTCTGAGAATGTTCATCCTGTTCATTTCAAGGTAGGAATTAAGGGCGTCATTATAACGGGAAAGAGTATCATCAATATCAAGGCCTATGCAGTCGGCATAGGCCTTGATAAACCCCCTGGCATAGGTTTTGTTAAGGTATTCGTCCGGGTTTCCATCCTCTAATCCCCTGAGATGGCTTTTACTTATCCTGGAATATCTTGCCAGCTCCTCAAAAGATATGTTCATCAGAACCCTGGAATTTTTAAGATAGCTGGCAAATTCCCTGATAGGATCAGGGTCTGAGTCCTTCATAATTTCCCCCTTATGCAAGCAAGGATTTCCCTTTTGTCAATATCGTTTTCAGTAATTTTTGATATATTATTTTTTATGATCATTAGCTGATTTTTTGAGATATGCCTGTTTTTGAGCAGTTTTTTAATTAAAACAGGTTTGCTCTGCTCTATTAAAGCATTTAAAACCCATCTGTTAGATGATTCACAGAGAAGAATCTGCATGTTTTCATCCATTTCAAATATTTTCTTTTTAAGTATATGCCATATCACAGTTTTTGTCTCGCTTTTTACCGAATCATCCCGGAAAATTTCCGACATATCCCTTATCAGTAGCCTGCCTGCTATTTTATGCAGTTCCTGAACCGGTGTATCGCAATTATAGGCCAGTGAACGGTTTATGGCATAGTTCACCCTCCATCTGGGTGATTCCAGAATATATTGAGCCAGTATGCCATTTTTCAGCCTGGTTCTGATGTAGAGTACCAGGTCTTTTTCAAGAAGAGACGGGTTTATAAGGGTATATTCCCATATGCGTTGATTATTTTCATCCAGCAAGAGATATAATAAAGCTCTTACCCTTGTTCTTTTGGATAATTCTGATTTTTCCCAGAGAGTAAGGGAGCTGTACCTTATTACCAGGAGTTTTTCAGACTTTGTTTTAAGAATGTGGGGTATAAAGGGACAGGCTGCAAGGTTTTCAAGATCCCTGTACCTCAGGTAATTAATGTACTGCAGGCTTATCTTGAGAGGGGTTGACGGATTGAAGAGTATTGCTTTCTGAATCCTGTACTGGGAAATAAACCGGGATCCTGCCACTGCCTCAATCTCTGAAGAGGTAAGGTCATTGCGCTTCAGAAGAGAAAGAATATTCTCATAAGAAGAATTCGCCATATTTCCCATTGAAAGACTACCTGCCCTTTTTTATCTTTCTTGCCAGCGCAGACTCTATCAGCCCCATAAAAAGCGGAGAAGGGCGCTGAAGCTTGCTGGTAAGCTCCGGATGGAACTGCACAGCTACAAAAAAAGGATGTGAGCCTATCTCGATTATTTTTACAATCCGGTTGGATTCATCCCATCCGCTCAGTATAAGGCCGTTTTTTTCAAGAACCTCATGGTACTGCGGGTTGACCTCCAGGCGGTGACGGAATCTTCTGCGGACAGTTCCAGATTTGAATATCTTCCTGGCAAGGGTATTTTCCCTGATATTTATATCATACCCGCCCAGCCTCATGGATGCACCTTTATCTACAATATCCTTCTGTTCTGGAAGCAGACAGATGACATAACTTCCATTATTTGTTATCTGGTGCTCAAGGGCCTCTTCTGTCGTGGCATCTGATATTCCGCAGCAGTTTCTGGCAAACTCTATAACAGCTATCTGGAGGCCGAGGCAGATTCCGAGAAACGGAATATGGTTTTCCCTGGCATATCTGACTGCTGATATCTTACCCTCCATGCCTCTGAAGCCGAAGCCTCCCGGTATGATCACCGCATCGGTATTTTTGAATGTTTTGTCCAGTTCAATATCATTTCTTTCAATTGCCACCGTATCTATCCAGTCTATATTGACCTTTATACCAAGGTGGGCTTCGCAGTGTATAACCGCCTCCCTTATGGACGCATAGGAATCCTCGAGTTTGGTGTATTTACCGCAAATTGAAAGATTTATGGTATTGTCGGGGGATTTTAGGGTCTTTTTTATGCTGTTCACCAGGACCTCCCATTCATTTAAACGGGGAGGGCAGTATATATTGAATCTCTTGTTGATGATGGCGGTAATACCGTCTTTATCATAGTTAATAGGGATTTCGTAGATGCAGTTTGTGTCAACCCCAGATATAACTTCCTTTTCGCCGATATTGCAGAACATGGCGATCTTTCTCTTTATTTCAGGGCTCAGTGGCTGTTCGCATCTCCCTATAATGATATCCGGGTGTATTCCCCTTTCATTAAGAAGCTTTACACTTTGCTGGGTAGGCTTTGATTTCTGTTCATTGACCCCGCTGGGTACAGGTACATAAGTAAGGTGTATGAAAAGGAAATTATTTTTCCCCTCATCCAGCCTCATCTGCCGAAGGGCTTCCAAAAACAGCTCGTTTTCCATATCACCTACCGTTCCGCCCACCTCAATAAGAACAACTTCCGGATCTTCCATCCGGATGATATCCTTTATCTTAATTTTGATTTCATCAACCACATGGGGTATGAACTGAACAGTTTTTCCGAGGAATATGCCTTCCCTTTCCTTTTTAAGGATTGACTGGAATACTTTTCCCATTGTTATGTTCCAGCAGGTCTTGGCTTCTATATCAAGAAACCTTTCATAATGCCCGAAATCCATATCCACTTCTCCCCCGTCATCCAGAACAAAGACTTCTCCATGTTCGATAGGATTCATTGTTCCCGGGTCAGTATTGAGGTAGCCGTCACATTTGATCGGGATCACCCTAAGATTCTTGGACAGCAGGAATCCGATGCTTGCGGCTGCGATTCCTTTTCCAAGCCCTGATAGTACACCGCCGGTAACAGCAATATACTTTCTTTGATTCTGATCTTTCATTTGATTCTTCCTTTGATATTTATACCCAATCTTTTTATCAGTTCATTCAAGGTAGTCGGTTTTATGGAAAGAAGGCGCGCTGCCTTGCGCTGAACCCCGCCTGTCTGCCGGAGTGCTTCTATGATCAGGCTTTTTTTATAATCATCTATATGGTTATTGAAATCCAGAGGGAAAATGCCGTCAGGGAAGAATTTTATCTCTTTCTTTCTCCTGGCGAACATTTTGTCATTAATATTATCCATTGTAATTCTATCCCTTTCACTGAAAAGCACGGCGCTTTCAATAATGTTTTTCAGCTGTCGGACATTTCCCGGCCAGTCATATTCCATGAACTGCTCCAGGACTTCTCTGCTCACGCCCTTAATCCTTTTGCCCTGTTCTTTGCAGAACTTCTCAATAAAATGTGATATAAGCAGAGGGATATCTTCTTTCCTCTCCCGAAGTGGCGGAAGGAAGATGCTGACAACATTCAGCCTGTAATACAGGTCCTCCCGGAACATGTCATTTTTTATGGCATTTTCAAGATTTTCATTGGTTGCGGTGAGTATCCTCACATCAACCCTGACAGGTTTTGATCCACCGAGCTTTATAAACTCTTTTTCCTGTATGACTCTCAACAGCTTGGATTGTATCTCTTTGTCAATATTCCCTATCTCATCCAGGAAAATTGTACCCTCATTTGCTGTTTCAAAAAGACCGGATTTGCTTTTTTCAGCTCCTGTGAAGGCGTTTTTTTCATAACCGAAGAGATTGCTTTCTATGAGATCTCTGGGAAAATTGCTGGTATTCACAACTACAAAAGGGTTAAGGGCTCTGCTGCTTCTGCCGTGTATTGCTTTTGCAACCAGTTCCTTGCCTGTGCCGCTTTCCCCTCTAATAAGCACCGTTGTGCTGGACCTGGCCACCTTTTCTATCTGCTCAAAAACCAGCAGCATTGGTTTGGATTTTCCAATGATATTTTCAAAGCTTGACTGGTTCTTTATCTTTTCTTTAAGCTTTATATTTTCCTTAAGGATTTCCCTTTTTTTTAATGAGACCAGAACTGACCTTATTATTTCTTCATTCTTAAAGGGCTTTGTGATAAAGTCTGAAGCTCCCAGCTTAATTGCCTCAATTGCGGTTTCAATGGTACCATAGGCGGTTATCATGATAAAGTTTATGGCAGGGCTGATGCGCTGAAATTCCTTCAGCAGTTCCATCCCATTCCCATCACAGAGTTTGAGATCGCTTATTACAAGGTCATAGGTATTTTCAGCAAACATGGTTCGTGCAGATACTGCGCTTTCGGCCAGGTCTACCCGGTATCCCTGTTTTGAGAGAATTTTCTTTAAAATATCCCTCATTATTTCTTCATCGTCTATTACCAGAATTCTGTCTTCCATCATTATCCTTTTGAACTTCCCTGATTATTATATATCAGCTAATGGTATAGTCAAAAAATACAAAAGGGAAATCAGCTTTTGGGCAGTGTTATTATGAATTCAGTACCTTTGCCGTATTCGCTTTTTACCTTGATATCGCCGTTATGATCCTTTATTACCCCGTAACTGAGAGATAGTCCCAGTCCTGTACCGGCTTTTTTCTTTGTAGTAAAAAAAGGATCGAATATCCTGAAAAGATCCTCATCGGGTATGCCTTTTCCATTATCCCTGATTATAAGCTCCAGAGAGTTTTCTTTCTCATTTATGATAATGTCAATACTGCCTTTTTTTTCAATGGCATCCTTTGCATTTAGGATAAGATTCAGCATTACCTGCTCTATCTTGACCCTGTCGCCGAATATCATGGCGTTCCTGTCATTGGCTAAAATATTAATATCTATTTCCTTTCCCTTTATCAGGGTTTCAGTCATTGAAACCGTTTCCTTCAAGAGATCGTTAAGATTAAAGTAGGTCTTATTAGCCTTCTTCTTCCTGGCAAAGCTCAGCAGTTCATCAATTATATTAGAGCAACGGTCCACCTGCTGGATTATCTTATCTGTGTATTTTGAAGACTCCAGAAGCTCCCGGTTTGACAGGCTGTCTTTCAGCAGCTGGCTGTAGCTCCTTATGCCAGCAAGAGGGGTATTGATCTCATGAGCAACGCCTGCAATAACCTGCCCCAGAGATGCCAGCTTTTCCTGCCTCAGCAGTTTCTCCTCATACTTTTTCCTTTCTGTTATATCATCAATTATAATTATAAATCCTGTAACCCTGTTGCTTATATCCTTATAGGGGCAGATAACCAGATCAATCCTCTTTATGGAATCATGGCTCCTGTATTCCTTGTCAAACAGCTTAATACTGCTTTCCGATGTTTTAAGATTATGTTTGATAATGTCCAGTATATTCTCATTAAATCTTTCTTTTATTATATTATTGAGGTCAAAATCAGGAATACCCCTTTCTATGCCGAGCATTTCCAGCGCTCTTCTATTTATGGCCCGGAGTTTATTGTGGTATTCCATTACTATAATTCCAAGGTCTATGCTCTCAATTATCATTTCAGTGCTGTCTTTCAGCTTCATGAATTCATTTATTTTAATATCAAAATCCTTGTAGAGATGATATGTTTCAAAAATATTTGACAGGCTTTTCTGGAGTAGAAGGAGCTGTTCCATTGCCTGCGATGGTGAGAATACAGGTTGAAGAAAACTGAAGTTTACCATGCCGAGCAGTGTTTTTTTTGATTTTATGGACATAAGATACCTGTAACACAGAGGACAGCCCGTATCCTTTGCACTGGAGAATTTGAAATAAGCCCCGCTGACTAATTTCTTAAAAAGAACTGTTGATATGTAGAAATCCCTGCTGTTACTGCCTATTTTATACTTCATATTCTCATAAACAAATGAGAAATCAAGTTCAAAAACCATTTCAGATGAGGGTATTCTAATTCTCCGGGAAACTTCATTATCCCTGTTTTCTGAAAGGTAAACGGAAAACAGATAATTATATTCCCTGGCCAAAAAAACCCTGTAGCTTGAGAAAAACTGGTCAAAATAAAAGGATAATATCTCAAAGAGGCTTTTCTCATCATTGCTTATATTGAGGGTATCCTCAATGCATTCATTTAAAAGGCTGTAGAATTTTTTACTGCTTTTCACGACTCTGGCACTTGATTAAATTCTATTTTTTCTGCCATTGGACACCGTCCCTGGTATCTTTAAGCTCTATACCCCTTGAAATAAGAATGTCTCTTATTTCGTCAGCTCTAGCGTAATTCTTCTCCTTTCTGGCAATTTCCCTTTCATCAATTAATCTTTTTATTTCCTGGCTTATATCCTCATGCCTTTCAAATTTCATAATGTTTAATATGCTGTCCAGATCCTGAAAAATGCCAAGTATCAGCTCCGCATCATCCCTTCCGATTTCGTTCCTGTCCATCATGGTATTTGCTGTTTTGACAAACTCAAAGACCCTGCTTAATGCCTTTGAGCTGTTCAGGTCATCATCCATGGCTTCTTTGAATCCTTTAAGCATGCTTTCTGCTTCGCTCCTGGCCATTCTGTTATTAATCGGAGATTCAATGCCTTTAAGTCTCAGTATAAATTCATTGAGCCTTCTAATAGCGCTTATCGATGCATTAAGGCTTTCGAAGGTAAAGTTCAGCTGTTTTCTGTAATGGGCAGACTGGACAAGATATCTGAAAGCCCTGAGCGGTATGCCCCTGTTTTCCAGATCAGCCAGAGTATAATAATTCCCTTTGCTTTTGGACATCTTTTCGCCTTCAACCAGAAGAAATTCAGAGTGCATCCAGTGATGTACAAATTTATCGCCTGTTGCTGCAATGGCTTGAGCTATTTCATTTTCATGGTGGGGGAATATATTGTCAACACCTCCGGTATGCAGGTCAAAATAACTCCCCAGGTATTTAATGGACATTGCCGAGCATTCTATATGCCATCCAGGCCTGCCTTTTCCCCAGGGTGACTCCCAGTAGGGCTCACCCTCTTTATGCGTCTTCCACAGCACGAAATCCTGAATGCTTTCTCTGTCATATTCATCATGATCTATCCTGCTTACTTTATCTCCTGCAAGGCGCCTGGTACCGGATAATGCTCCATATTCAGAAAATTTAGAAACGTCAAAATAAATAGAGCCTTCTGATTCATATCCATACCCCTTGTTAACAAGTTCCTGTACCATGTTTATCATTTCCTGTATATGCCTTGTGGCCCTTGGATATATTTCTGCATGCTCAATACCGAGCTTATCCAATTCCTCAAAAAATGCACTTATATACTCACTGGTGTAATCATCCAGGGAAAGCCCCTTTTTCTGTGATTCCCTTATGGTCTTATCGTCCACATCAGTTATGTTCATGACCTGGAAAACCTTATAACCCTTAAATTTGAGGTACCTCCTAAGCAGGTCCTCGAACAGGAATGTCCTGTAATTCCCGATATGGGGGTAATTATAGACCGTTGGTCCGCAGGTATATATACGGAAGGTATCTCCCTGAAGAGGTTCAATGGGTGTTTTTTTTCTTAACTTTGTATCAAATATATTTAATTTATGCATTTAAAGGCTCCTTTCTATG
>CAYSKJ010000116.1:8369-10541 GCA_964431655.1 uncultured bacterium
TCAGGATTTTTAAACCCCTTGTATAATCCCACAGGACCTCAGGAATTCTGATGCTTCCGTCTTTAAGCTGATTTTGCTCCAGAAGGGCGACCATAAGCCTTGTTGTTGCCAGGCCGGATGAATTTAATGTATGAAGATATCTCGGCTTGGAATTGTCATCGGGCCGGTATTTGATATTTCCCCTTCTTGCCTGGAAATCAGTGCAGTTGGAACAGGAGGAAACCTCCTTGTATATATCCAGGGAGGGTATATAAACCTCTATATCATAGGTTTTCGCGCTCTGGTGGGCAATGTCGCAGGAAACAAGAAGGGTTGTCCTGTAATGCAGGTCAAGGTCTTTGAGTATATCTTCAGCATCCCTGAGCAGTTCTTCCATTATATCAAAGGAATGATCCGGGACTGAAAATACCACAAGCTCTATTTTGTTGAACTGATGTATCCTTATAAGACCCTTATTATCCTTTCCCCAGGACCCTGCCTCCCGCCTGTAGCAAGGGGTGTAGGCGCAATACCTTATAGGAAGATCTCTTTCATCCAGCACCTCGTCTCTGTGAAGAGATACCAGGGGAACTTCTGAGGTGGGTATCAGGTAAAGATTGTCACGATCACACTTAAACAGGTCATCTTCAAATTTGGGAAGCTGACCGGATGTAAAAAGGGTATCTGAGTTAGCAAGATGCGGGGGCATTATCTCTGTATATCCCTTTTCAGTCTGTTTATCCAGCATATAGTTGAGCAGTGCTCTTTCCAGAAGGGCACCGTTACCGCAGTACATTGGGAAAAAAGACTTGGCTATACGTGATGCCCTGTGGAAATCAAACAGACTGTGAATTCCTGATATCTCCAAATGGTCCATTGGTTTAAACCCGAATTCCGGTTTGCTTTTATAACTGCTGACCACAATCTTGTCATTCTCATTATCGCTCTGGGGAACCGATTCATGGGGTATATTGGGAAGAGAGAGCAGGATTTCATTATATTCAGCTTCTATGACAGAGAGTTTTTCTTCAACAGAGTTAAGTAAGTTCTTGAGGCTGTTAACCTGTTCTATCATTATTTCAGCCTGATCATCCATTTTATCTTTTTTAAGCCTTGCAATATCGCGGGAGAATATATTTCTCTGTTTTCTTATATCATCTTTTTCCCTGGTAAGGGTTTTTCTTTCCCTGTCCTTAAGGAGCAGGCTTTCAAGTAGAGAAACATCAGCCCTGTATTTCAGCAATTCCTTAACTTTTTCCGGGTTTGTTCTTATTTCTTCAATATTAAGCATAATAATTTCCTTTTAATTCAGATTTTCTGAATATTTGTAGCACATAATCAATAGTTTTCAATAAATATATTGACTAATGCGTAAAAATGTTTAGGAAAATATTAATTCTATTTTTCAGGAGGGATTTATGAGTAAAGAAGACATTAGGCTTTGGGATGGCGGAAGAGGCGAAGAAAGGATTCTCCCCGCTTACTTTCAGTATCCTACCTGGATTGTTGATGAACTCTGGGAATTATTCCAGGATGTCTGCAATTCTGCTTTAAATGCATACCTTCATTATACTGAAAAGATGAAGATTCCCCATTCCTACCTTTTGGGACTGGATGTTCTGATTACAGCACAGATGAATCCAGATAATCCTGGTGAGATAATGGATATCAGACCGGTCCTGGTGGAAGGCCCGTGCTGCAATTCATACCCGGCATGTCCCAACTGGTTTGCAAGCCGTCTTTATAAAAACACACTTTTGCAAGGAACCAATCCTGATTCTGTGGAATACCCTGTTCACCCCACAAAAATTCTGGAATCAGTAATTGATATGCTTTTATCTGTTTACGAGTACAAAACAGGATACACAAACCCTGTAATCGGTATTTTTACCAGGCCTTACCCTGAAAGCGAAGAGGAAGCAGCCCATATAATGACCTACAATGCCATAAAGAACAGGGGAATCGAAGTATACAGGATAACGCCCGATGAAAAGCCTTTTGTAAAAAACGGCAGGATCTGGGTGGGAAATAAGTCCATTGATATCGGCTACAGGAGGATAGAAAGAATACATGTACCTGAATTTTTCGGAAAGGAATTGGGTGAGGAAATTATCTGCAATACACCTGATACTGTATGGATAAATCCATGGAAGGTTGATGATCTGAGATCCAAGACACTGGAGGAAAAGGCTT
>CAYSKJ010000117.1:0-10520 GCA_964431655.1 uncultured bacterium
AAAGGGGACATTTCTAATTTGGTAAAAAAGGGACATTTCTATTTTGTTTTGACATATTTAAAAAATTCATTGATAAATAAGAAAAAATAATGTATGAGATATTAGCAAAATACTTTATCAGGAGTGTATCTTAATGAGTGAATTCTCACCCCTAAGGTTTATGAGGGAGATATCTGATGTCTGCAGTAATTCAGGTTATGAACCCCAGGCTCAGAAGATTGTTTATGATTATATAAAACATAAAGCGGATGATATAATCACTGACTCAATTAATAATCTGTGTGCAGTTATAAACGGAAAGAACAGGGATGAAGCAGGAATACTGCTTGCAGCCCATATTGATGAAATAGGTTTTACGGTCAAATACATTGATGACGATGGCCTGATATACCTTACCAACGGCTATGGCGCTGATCCCAATAAAATAATATCTGAACATGTCAGGGTATACAATTCCAGCGGTGTTGCCAGGGGAATTATTGGAAATAAATACAGGTACAGGTCCGGAAATGAGACAAAGGGCCAGGATACTGAAATTGACTCCATATGGGTTGATATAGGCGCCTCCTCACGGGAGGAAGCCCAGAAATTCGTATGCGTGGGTGACCCCGTTGTAGTTGACAAGGGCGTTGTTCCCCTTATGAATGACCGGATTGCTTCCCGTTCTCTTGATGATAAGATCGGGGCTATGGCCATGATAAAGGCCATACTGGATATAGACCCTGCCAGGCTGGATATTCCGGTCTATTTCCTCTTTACTGCCCAGGAAGAATCAGGGTTCAGAGGAATCAAGACCTTCATGAGCAGGGGCATTAAGCTTAAGGCCGGCATATCTGTTGATGTCGGGGACAGCATGGATATACCAGGCTGTATAAAAACAAAATCCGGTGATGTAAAGCTTGGGAAAGGCCCTATAATTACCCGGGGACCCAATACCAATCCACGGCTCTTTGGTATTATTGAAAAGTCAGCCCGGGAGGCCGATATACCTTATCAGCTGAGGGCTTATGCAAAGCCCTCGCCTGTGGATGCGAACGTGATCCAGGTGTCTGGAGACATTGCAGCAGCGCAGATAGATATACCCCTGAGGTATATGCACCATCAGTCGGAGGTTGGCAGCATTATTGACCTGGATAATACCGCCAGGCTTATTACAAGCCTGCTTTATAATCTGAAAAAGGAGGACAGCTTCCTGCTGATGGTATAATAAGAGATGGACAGCAATAAAGATCCGAAAATTACCCGGGATACGCTGTACTCCCTGAGATCGGAGAACCTTCCCATGGGCAGGCTTTCCGAGGTAAAGTTCGGAAACGTTTCATTACAGGTGCAGACTGAATTTACGCTTTATCCGAGTCCCATAATCCTGACACTGATAATACTCGGGGGGGAAATAAAACAGAAGATTGAAAACGAAGTGGATATCAATCAGGACAGGGATAGTCTGTCAAGGCTTCTTAATGAACAGCATATGCAGACCATCAGTGAACTGAAGCAGAAAATAGAAAAGAAATTCAGCAAGACCAATCAAACAACTACATGACAGGAGATTAAAATGGTATTTGAAGGTTTTTTCCGCATGTTTTCAAAAGATCTGGCAATTGATCTTGGGACAGCCAATACTCTGGTATATGTTAAGGGAAGGGGCATACTGCTGTCAGAACCCTCAATCGTAGCAATAAACACCCTTACCAAAAAGGTGGAATCGGTCGGAAAGGATGCCAAGGAGATGCTGGGAAGGACCCCTGGCACTATTGAAGCAATAAAACCCATGAAAGATGGCGTGATAGCAGATTTTGACAGCACGGAGCAGATGCTGAAGTATTTTATCAGGAAGGTCCATAACAGGAAAACCCTGATAAGGCCAAGAATTATAATAGCGGTGCCTTCCGGGATAACCCAGGTGGAAAAGAGGGCGGTCAGGGACAGCGCATTAAGGGCAGGCGCTTCAGAAGTCCATATCATCGAGGAGCCCATGGCTGCAGCCATAGGAGCAGCCATAAAGGTTGAGGAAGCCAGCGGTTCCATGATAGTCGATATCGGGGGCGGTACCACAGAGGTTGCTGTAATATCCCTTGCCGGCATTGTAGTCTCCAAATCCATACGGATTGCGGGGAATGCAATGGACCAGGCAATTATTAAATATATCAGATCAAATTATTCCCTTCTTATAGGTGAAAGGACGGCAGAAGCGATTAAAATCAAGATAGGCAGTGCTTTTCCCCTGGAAGAAAGGCTGACCATGGAAATAAAGGGGAGAGACCTGACCGAGGGAGTCCCAAAGACCATACTTGTAAAGGACGATGAGATAAGGCAGGCGCTCAGCGAGACCGTACAGCAGATCGTGGAGAATATAAGGTCCACTCTGGAGAGGACCCCGCCTGAGCTCTCTGCTGATATTGCCGATAAGGGAATAGTTTTAGCCGGCGGTGGAGCCCTTCTGAAGAATCTTGACATAAGGCTCAGGGAGGAGACAGACCTTCCCATAACCATAGCGGAAGAACCCCTGTATTGCGTGGCCCTCGGGGCAGGCGCAATGCTTGACAATATCAAACTGCTGAAAAAGGTAGTTGTAGATTAACCGCCATTTACAGCGGTATATAAAAGAAACAAATAAAAGTATAAGGATAAGGAGATTTTGATAATGGAAAAGAGAATAATAAATACCAGTAATGCCCCGAAAGCTATAGGACCATATTCCCAGGCAGTCATGATTGACGGATTCCTTTATATCTCCGGTCAGATCCCTGTAGATCCCGGAACGGCCAGCATTGTGGAAGGCGGGATTGCACAGCAGGCGGAGATGGTTATGGAGAACCTCAAAGCCATATTGAAGGAAGCGGGGATGAGTATGTCCAATCTTGTGAAAGTAAATGTTTTTGTTAAGGATATGGGGAATTTTAATATAATAAACGAAATATATTCAAGGTATTTTACGGATAAATTCCCTGCCAGGGCCTTCGTAGAAGTATCGGAGCTTCCTAAATCAGTCATGATAGAGATCGAAGGTATTGCTCACGAATAATATTTGCCGGGGGTGTAGAAGTGACACGTTTCTACGGCTTTAGAAGGTGTTTTTATTTTCTTCTGATTTTTATTATTATCAGCCTTTTTCTGTCCTGCTCATCAAAAAAAGAAATAATGCACGAGATAAAACCGGTAAACAGGCCCATTATAAAGAAGAGGGCTGCAGTACTGCGCATATATGACAATACTGATTTTACTGCAAAAGCCGATGCTCTCAGCATGATGTACGCGGGTGAGAAAATCCCCCATGGCCAGAACATCCTGGAGCTTGACAGCGATACCGCGGAGCTGGTTTCTTCCTACAGGATTAACAGGGCCAACTATTACCTGATGAAAGACGAAGAGCTTGACGAAAAGGGAATGCATGAACTGGAAAACCTCAGACTCCTGGCCGATAAACAAAAGGAAGCTTTGATCCTGCTCGGCATTGATGATCCTGACAGCCTTGCCGGCATTACCTTTGATCCGGCCCTTTCCAATGTATCAAAAAGCTATGATTCTGCACTTTCCAGCACAGCTACCGCCATTATTACAACGAACCTTGATAAATCCAGTATGTTTGTCCTTGTGGAAAGGGAAAGGATTGATGATATTCTAAAGGAACAAAAACTTGCGGAAGATGGACTGGTTCAGCAGAATCAGGTAAGGCCGGCGGGAAAGCTTATGGGAGCTGAGATACTTTTTATGGGAAATATATCCAATTTTACCCTTGAAAGGAGGCATGTTGAGGGAGTTGTCCCTACCGGAGCCCTCCTTTACCTGACCATATGGGCTGTGTCAGGAAAAGAGCCCAAAGGCGCCAGGGATATGATATGGTATACCGATCATCTGGACATAAAAAATTTCAGGCTGAAATGCGCTGTTGATCTTCGTGCTGTGGACGCTGTCACCGGGGAAGTCCTCTATGTGCACCAGGGAGTGGCTGACGAGAGTGTCGCAACTGTTTACATATCGGATATCGGCGGGGGGGTGGAGTATTCACAACAGCTTGCCTTCAAGGTTCTGGAAAAAGCAGTCACTAATGCCGTGTATTACATGCTTGAAGAGATTGTTCAGAAGCCTTTCAGGGGAAGGGTTGCAGAGCTTGCAGACGGTTATATCTATATAAATGCGGGAAGACTCCAGAATGTAATGCCCGGGGACCGTTTCGAGGTATTTGGAGTCCGGTCTCTGATTGAGGACCCCGAAAGCGGCAGGCTCCTGGGCTTTGAGGAAAATACAGGCTGTTTTATTGATGTGACTGATGTGGATGAGATGTATTCCAGGGCTTTGCCTGTATCGGAATGTGCTGTGGAGCAGGGAGATTATGTTGAGTTTGCAGGGACCAGGTAAATGAAGGACTGCAGGAGATTATTCTTTCTGGCAGTCTTTGCCGGCCTTGCCCTGGTTCTTCCCTTTCTTTATGTATTTGTAAACTATATAACCCTTTCCCTGATCTGGAACTATATTTGGTCCATCAGTATTATCATGCTGATTACAGCATCGGTTTCCATATCAGTCCATTATCTGGCAGCCCGCCGTTATTATTTTACACCTATGATGAAACCTGTCCTCAGGTATGAAAAAAGGGATGCGGTGGAAAAGGCCTATAATGCTGGCCAGTCCTTTCCCCTGATGATGGCCCTGCAGGGCGCCTGCCTTTTTGTCCTCAGCATGCTTTTCATCTCCTTTTACCTGAAATATCAATACCCGGGGCTTTCATTCCGCAGGCTTATTATGAGTTTTTCAGCGGTTGCAGTTACTTCCTTTTTTATCTTTCTCTTTGAATATATCATATTTAAAAGACTCGTGCAGGGTTACTACTCTGAACTTATCAATAAATACGATTTTTTCCTCGATATACAGAAAGAGCATGGAAATTTCAGAAACAATACCTTCAGCAGGATGATAATTTTCATGATCTTTATTATAATAATATTCTCATCATTTGTTCTTTATGTCCACGCAAACCTTGAAAGCACAAGATTCAGCAAAAGGATGCTTGCCTGGATGCACAGGGACCGTGTGAATGAAGTATTTCAGGATTTTTTGGAAACGGAAATCAATACCGTCAGGAAAAACAGTTTATTTGATTTAATTGCCCTGGACACAGCAAATGAAAAGATATCCAGGTCAACAGCCTTTATTGACGGGACAGAGTTCCAGAGGCTTTTTTATGTTCTTGATATGCGGAGAACCAGGATGGGGGAAATGATTTTCATAGAAGATACCAACGACAGGCATTTCTACCTGATCAAAGAGACGGAAAATCATGTATTCCTGTGCAGGTTTGATGTCAGCAGTTTTAAGGAGGCCATGCCCTCTGCCCGGATTAACCCGGTTATAATTGCCCTTATGATTTTAATCTTATTTATTGCTGGTATTTTTATATCCAGGTCCTACGGGAACAATTTCAGGATACTGCACGACAAGATCGAAGCCTTTAACAATGGCAGAACAGAACAAATAAACTCGGTAATATCACATACGGAATTTCGGGAACTGGATTTTCAGCTGAATATGATGATCTTCAGGTTCAGAGAAATATTCGGCAGGTTCCAGACAATTGATTCACTCATTGCAAGTATAAACAGCCTGGTCAGGGAAAAACTCCAGACTATAAGCGGGCATTCCGATACTGCCAGGGCTATTCTTGACAAGCTGGATTATGGCTCAGGAAACCTGGAGAACAGCATGAGCAACAATGTCCGGATATCAGGCGAGCTTAAAAATACCGCCATGAACATGAATGCAAAATTCAGCGATTTCAACCCTTTGTTGACCAAGCTAAGCGGTGATATTAATGCATTAAGCGGTATTATATCCAGGGATTCAAACATTTATGATAATTTTTATGGTGAGATAGCAAGAATGCATGATGTCATCGGAGAGCTTTTCCAGATATCATCGGATAATTCATCAGGGCTTACAGAGCTTGATGCAAGCATCAGGCAGATACAGCTTATAACAAATGAAATACAGGAGCTTGCCCAGGGAACCTATGCTTCTTCTGAGAGCGGGGAGCTTGTAATTTATACCACCAAAGATGCCATTTACCAGATAAGCAGGCATTTTTCCAATATAAGCGGACTGATTGACAATCTTGGCGAAAAAACCAGTAATATAGATTTTATTATTGATGTTATACATGAAATAGCAAAGAAAACCAACCTCCTGTCCCTTAATGCCTCTATAATAGCTTCCCAGTCGGGAGAATACGGAAAAAGCTTCCTTGTGGTAGCCAATGAGATACACAGCCTTGCTGAAAAAACCACGGTATCTATTAAGAGCATAGAAAAGATGGTGGGAAGCATAAAAGAAACCGTGGAAAGTATCGCCCAGGCCCTCAGTCTGGGGAAATCAACCCTGGAAAGCGGGCTGGAGCTTATAGAGAAAGCCGGCAGTAATCTGAGGGTTATAGTGGATAAAGCAAAGGCAACCCTGGACCAGATAGGCATAATATATAAAAGCATTACTGAGCAATCCGATTCTGCCCACATGATAACCGACAATTCGCAGACCATCTATGATCAGCTAAAAATAATCAATGAAAATATAGATTCCGTAAAGGAGCTGTTCAGCAATGCATTAAGGTATAAAACCGACCTGAATGACCAGAATAATTCAATAACGAGGGTCTTTTCAAAGTGTGCGGGGAACCTGTCTATTTTTGAGAGTGATCTGAAAACCCTGGCAGTAAAGATAAAGGCCCTTGATTCGGGCATATCTGAATCTTACTCGGCTTCAAAGGCCCAGGGCGGAGTATATGAAAAGCTTGATTCCCTTTATGACCGTGACAGGAAGAGAGCTGAGGAGATTGAGGTGCTTATTGCCGAGATAGAGAAGATAAGCCAGGCGCTGAAGGATGAACTGGGTTCCCTCAGATAGCCCCGGTTATATCCGCCAGGATAACCCTGTTATCCTGATCCAGTACTGCAATTTTGTTCTTATGGAAAATAATGTCAGGGTTGCCTATATTATGTATCCTAAGTTCAAATACGGGGCTGGAATCGGATAATCTTATCAGGCACAGCAGGCCGTCATGTTTCGTAAAAAGCCTCTTCATTGTCGGCCTGCGGTTTGTTGCCAGGGCAGCAATCATATTTTCTCCTGCTGCTGACAGGTATATGTATTTTTTATCAAAGGCAAAGAACCTCTCGCTTTCAAGGGTATCTGTGTTCAGCCTGTATATACTGCCCATGGACGAAAAATAGATATGCCCCCGGGCAGGCACAGCCGATCCCGGGTCCTGGAAATAATTTATGCGGGTCTTTATCTCCCCGGTTATCTTGTCTGCTGCTGCAAGCATGCCGTTAAAACCGAAATAGACATTCCTGCGGTCTATAATCGGGTCAAAATCAAAATCTGTCCTTGATTTATAGGCTTGTGCCCTGGAACCTCCCGGCAGTTTCAGTGACCACTTAACCATGAAGGTTTTTTTTTCTATCTTGTATAAATAACCGCTCTGGATACCTGCATAAAAATAACTGCCGTCGAATACCAGGTTGGTGTCACAGCCTCCCACGGCCCCCCATCTTGACCTGGTAAAATCTGTAAGAGGAAGGGCCATATCCAGCCGGCCGTCAGAAATATCAAATCTTTTAATACAGGGTGCCTGGTCGGATTCTGTCCCCCTCATGGTTTTTTTCTTTCCCGCAAGGACTGATTCCGGGAAGTACAGAAAACTTTCATCTATGCCTGGAGAGATATGCCTGCTGGATATAATGCTCTTTTTTACAGGCCCCTTCCATTTAAGCTTTCCGGATTCATAATATTCCAGCCTGTCATCACAGACACAGCAGATACTTTCTCCCAGGATTAACGGCAGGGCGCTGAACCTCCCGGCTGTTTCAAAGCACTTTCTGAATCCTTTCTCCTCAAGCCTGTGAACAGCTGAGCTGCCCCTGCCTTCAGAGGTAAGGAATATCCATCTGTCATTTTTAAAGAAAAAGCGGGGTGAAAATCCAGCAGAAACTGCAGATATTACGGCATCCCCTTTCTGGACCCGGTAGGGGCCCTTTCTCAGTAATTCATATAAAAGCCTTCTTATAAGCTTTGTGCCGAAGAAGAGACCGGAAAGAATAATTAATAGGAATATAAAGTTTTTCAAGGTAAATTAGTATTTATTTGCCTTTATATTAATTAAATTGTATATTAAATAATCATTATGATCAGGAGCAGACACTAATGCAAGAAAAATTGAAAGCAAATATAAACCAGGTTCTTTATGAACTGGATAAACTCAGTGATGAAATCAAGAGAATCAGCAATACCATACTTAAACACAAGACATCTCTTCTGGAGATCAAAAAGCAGATGTCTGAAGAAAATGGGGATTCAACCCAGGCTGTCCACAGCGGGGCGCTAAAAAACGGTATGAAAATCCTTATCGTGGATGACGATCCTGCTATCCGGGAACTGCTCAAAAACTTTCTGGAAATGGAGGGCTATGAGTCCTATTTTGCAGAAGACGGTTTTGCGGGCCTTGAAATGGTCCTGAAAGTAAAGCCGGACCTGATAATCCTTGATGTAATGATGCCCAAGATGGATGGATTTGAATTCTGCGATACCGTATATCAGGACCCTCTCACAAGGGATATCCCCATAGTGATGCTCTCGGCAAAGAATACTGAGGATGATATAAAGACCGGCTATTTTGTTGGAGCCAAGGGTTACCTCAGCAAGCCCTTCAGCCAGAAGGACCTTCTTCAGCTTATAAACAACCTGATAAAAAAGGGCTGACATTGACTCTGCTTATCACCGGCTTTGAGCCCTTCGGAGGTCATGAATACAATCCTTCCGCCATGGCTGTTGAAAGCCTTCAGAGCCTTGCCGGTGCGGAATGCAGAATCCTGCCTGTGAATTCCCAGGCAGGAGATATCTACTGGAAAATGCTGGAAAGCATCAGGCCTGAATTCATTGTAAATATCGGCCTGAACCAAAATACACCCATGATACTTCTGGAGAAGACAGCCCTGAACATAATCGATTATCAGGGGCATGAGGACAATGACGGAAATATCATAGGCTGTACAGGAATCAGCAGTGAGGGGCCCGACGGCTTTATAAGCACTATAAACCAGGATGCCCTGAAGAAAAGCCTTCTTGAAAAAGGTATCCCTGCATCGGTAAGCTTCCATGCAGGCACCTTTCTTTGCAATATGGTATATTATACAAGTTTTATGTACTTTTACCGCCAGAAGAGGGATCATAAATGCATATTTGTCCACATCCCCTTTGATACGGAATATGTTTCGGGGCTCATGCTGGAAAAGGATCAAAGACTCTGCCATATGCCAAAAGCCATGATTCTAAATGCTGTCCGCATCATCTCAGACTTTATCTGTCTGATAACCTGAAAAAAATACCAGTAAATACGGCCCTGCCGGAAGTCCGGGTTAAAGGGTTGAAAAATCCATTATCCTGTGTTATATATATAACAAAAGGAATTTAATTTATGATCACATATCTGGAAAAACTGGACAAGATAAGCATTTCGCCCCGGTCGGGCAAGCTGGTCAAACAGCTTTTAAGGGAAAATCCCAGGCTGGATTATATAATCCGAAATTCAAGAAGCCCCAAGGAAGCTCTCAAAAACATCAAAGGCTGGGTTATCCCCCTTTTGAAAAAAAGGAATACGGCCTATGGGTTCTACCTTGGGACCATCAGCGGAAGCAAAGCTTTTGAAGCCCTATCGTGGAGGGATTATGCCGGCATAAGAATACTTGACTATATTGACTTTGCCTGCCTTAAAAAGAAAGACCTGAATATAAAGAACCGTCCGGCCTATACGAATCCCTTCCGGGTGCTCTGGCTGGCAGTTCACAGGCAGATAGGGGGAGGCAATGAGGATTTTTTCACCGATATGATATTCCTTTTCCGCCAGTTTAAAGGAAAGTTAAGGCAGAACTGCCCGGATAAAACCAGGGTTGAAGGATGGATGGACCGCTGGAAAACAGGGCTGGATGAAGATATAATGAAGCTTCACAGCCAAAACAAAAAAAGGATAATAAAGCTCATAATAAAGAAGATAAACCGGGGCCTGATCAGGGACAGCATTTATTATTTTGAAAGCAACATGACAGAAGAAGAGAAATATGATGCCGTATCAAAATGGTGGAATGAAAGGCTTTTCCATCTGCGGTTTGCCATACGTTCAGCAGATTCCCTTAATGAGTTTCTGGATTATTCCCTTAATCCCGAGACTGTAGATGTCCTTCGCCAGGCTGAAAGAAAGGGAATACCCTTTTTTGTCAATCCCTATTATCTAAGCCTGGTCCTGGTCAACCCGCCGGAGCACCTGGTGGGCCAGGACCTGGCCATCAGGCAGTATATCATATATTCAAGAGAGCTGGTGGAGGAATTCGGCAATATACATGCATGGGAAAGGGAAGATGAGGTAAAGCCGGGAAAACCCAATGCAGCAGGCTGGATCCTGCCTTCCCGGAACAATATCCACAGAAGGTACCCCGAGGTAGCTATTATTATCCCTGAGACCCAGGGGCGTACCTGCG
>CAYSKJ010000118.1:0-10483 GCA_964431655.1 uncultured bacterium
GTCATAAGATCCCCCGTCTCCGCCGAAGGCTACGAACTTGATATCCTTGTTTATTTTGCCCTGCTTTTTGAGGCTCTGATACATGGCTTCAACACCCGAGATAGTGGCAGCAGCGTTTTCAAAGGCACTGTGTATCCAGGGTGTATTCCAGGATGTATAGGGATATATCGTGGTTGCAACCTCAAGGCATCCTGTGGCATTTGCAATTACCAGGGGCCAGTCGGAAGCCATGAAAAGCATCTTTGTTATGATAGGGATCGGACAGCCGGCACATAATCTATGTCCGGATGTAAACAAATTATTCCTGTTTGGTAAATCTTTAGCTCTAACCATTTTTCTTCCTCCTCTTTAATCCCTGTGGGTAATGTATTCGCAGACAGGCGGTACTTTCCCCGTCTTGACATAAGCATCCATTTCCCCGTAAACTGAATCTATGTGGTTCTCTTCAAGATCTCTTCCGCCAAGACCATATACCTTGCCGTAAACAAAAGGCCTTTTATCAAGATTATACATTGCGCTTCTTATCTCGGCAAGGAGAGGGCCTGACTGAGCACCGAAAGAATCACTCCTGTCAAGCACACATATCACCTTCTTGCTTTTCAGCTCCTCCACCAGTTCTTCTGTCGGGAAGGGGCGGAATACCCTCAGTTTCAGGAGTCCGAGGTTTATACCTTTGGCCTTATAGCTGTCAATCATGTATTTTATTGTGCCCGCAGAGCTGTTTAAGGCAATAATGGCCATATCTGACTCATCAAAATTGTATTTTTCATACAGGCTGTAATCGCGGTTGAACTGCTTTTTATAATCTCCGGCCACCTGTTTAATAATTTCTTTTGCCCTTGCCATGGCATCCTGCTGCTGTTTTTTGAATTCAATGTAATAATCCTGAAGGGCAAGAAGTCCCATGCTTATAGGATTATCAACATCGAGAAGGGGAAGCTTCGGCTTATACTCTCCGATAAATTTTCTCACATCTTCATCTTCCAGGTAATCCACCCTGTCTATGCTGTGACTGGTAATAAAACCATCAAAGTTTACCATTACAGGCAGAAGCACATCAGGGTGCTCTGCAATTCTGACGGCCTGTATAAGATTGTCATAAGCCTCCTGGGCGGTTTCACTGTAAAGCTGTATCCATCCTGAGTCCCTTGCGCCCATGGCATCGGAATGGTCGCAATGAATATTGATAGGTGCAGATAGGGCTCTGTTTACGACCGTAAGAATTATGGGAAGCCTCATCCCGGAAGCAATGTAAAGCATCTCCCACATAAGGGCCAGCCCGTTTGCGCTGGTAGCATTCATTACCCTGCCACCTGCTGCAGATGCCCCTATGCATGCGCTCATGGCAGAATGTTCACTTTCTACCGTAACAAGGTTGGTATTGACAATGCCGTCATGCACAAACTCGGAAAAATCCTCCATAACCTGCGTGGAAGGAGTAATTGGATATGCAGCGCATACATCGGGGTTAATCTGTTTCATGGCATATGCTGCAGCTCCATTGCCTGTTGTTGCAACTATCTGTGTCATTTGCCTTCTCCTTTCCTGAATTTTTCTTCTTCGTCCATTATGAGGGCCTTAACGCCCTTTTTGCCCGGGCATTCATTGGCACATATACCGCAGCCCTTGCAGTAGTCATAGTTTATACCTACCATCTGTCCGTTTTCAACCATAATTGCCATATCCGGGCAGAAAACATAGCAGAACATGCATTGTATGCAGTTCTCACTGCTATATATAGGCCTTTTGGACCTCCAGTCGCCTGTCTTGTTCAAAAGAGCGGTAGCGCCCTTTGGTATTGTTCCTCCGATGGGTATCTCCCTGTATCCTTTCAAGCTGTCAAACATTTTCTTTTGCCTCCTTATACCCTCTTTCAATGCTTTTAATGTTTCCTTCGACTATCTTGTCGGAAAACCTTCCCCTGAATGTCTTCTCGGCAGCCTTGATTACCTCGTTAAGCTCAACAAGACCTGTAGCTTTTACAAAAAGCCCAAGCATGGGGCCGTTGGGAATCGCCCTCCCAATAGTGTCCAGGGCTATCTGATTGGCTGCCAGGGTGAATATTTTGTTTTCTGTCCCGAGTTTTTTCTGTATATCTTCGGGACTGTCTTTTGTATTTACAAGAAATACGGTGTTTTCCTTGATTCCTGAAACTATGTCGTTCCTCCCAATAAGTGTATTGTCCACGATGATCACAACATCCGGATGCTTTACCGGTGTGTGCAGGGTTATCCTGTTTTTGGAGAACCTGTTGAATGCCTTCAACGGAGCGCCTCTTCTTTCCGGGCCGTATTCCGGAAAAGCCTGGATATACATTCCGGTTGACAGGACTGATGAAGCGAGCATCTTGGCGCCTGTTACGGTACCCTGGCCTCCTCTTCCGTGCCAACGGACCTCAATGTATTGTTTCATTATGAAATCCTCCTGAAAATTAATTAGTTCTGTTTCCTGAATTATTGTGCTCATAATACAATTGTGAGGCAAATATTATCACTGAATTTATAATTTGCAAGGAATTTATAATTAATCTCTTTAATCATTCAGGAATAAACCTTTTTTATAATAATTATAAATTATGTATAAGTATATGTATATAAATAATATATGAATTCATATAATTTATTTGTATAGATTATAAAACTATTTATAAATTTATTAACAGTCCAGGATTTAATGTTATAATCCATCAAATGGAAAGAAATGCTTTTTCCCGATTCGTTGAAACTGCCCCTTCTTCGTGCGGATGCTATATATTCAGGGATAATGAGAAGAAAATTCTGTATATTGGCAAGTCTATTAATATAAAATCGCGCCTCAGCTCCTATTACGAAAACTTCTGCCGTGATACTAAATCAGGTCTTCTGGTCAGAGAATCCTCTGATATTGAAACCATCAGCACTGAAAATGAAAAGGATGCCCTTCTGCTTGAGAACAACCTTATAAAAAGGTATAAACCGCGATTTAATGTGCTTTTAAAGGATGATAAGCAGTATCCCCTGCTGGAAATTGATATTAATGATGATTTCCCTGCATTAAAGCTTAAGAGGAAGATTGAAAGCCGGGACAGAATCTATTTTGGCCCCTTTATCAGCTCCCGGAAGCTTAGGGAAAATATCAAATACCTGAGAAGGCTCTTTAAGATCAGAGCCTGTACAGACCATTTAAAACCCTCCAGGGACAGCAAGCCTTGTCTTTACAGCCAGATGGGGGCATGCCCTGCACCATGCTGCTGCGGGATCTCCAGAGAAGATTACCGGGAAAATATAAATAATCTGATTCTTTTCCTCAAGGGTAAAAAGACCAGGCTTCTGGAGATACTTGAGAACAAAATGATGGAACTCTCTGATAAAGAAATGTATGAAGAAGCTTCATATATAAGGGATAAAATAATATATCTTAAATCTATACTTGAAAAACAGAAGGTTATAGTCGACTCTGATAAGGATATTGATGTTATTTCATGCTATATGGAAGGGGAATACATTGTATTTTCCATACTGTATATAAGGAACCATAACCTTATTGATAAAAAGGATATTCACACTTTTACCCGGGATAAGATAATTGATGATTCGATTTTCTATAATCTGCTCATAGACCAGTATTCAGAAAATCGCTATATCCCTGATATAATAGTTATTGATAACAGGAGCATCGACAGCATGCTTATCAAAAGCCTTCTGGAAAAAAACAAAAAGGGATTAAAGATTATTACCCACCCGAAAAAACAGCTTTACAGCCTTTTGATGACAGCCCGCAGGAACGCTAAAAGTTATTTCGACAACCGGCTGACCTATCACCACTCTTACAGCGCAAACATAATGGAGAGCCTTAAACTGTCACTCAACCTGGAAAATAAACCCTCCATGATAGACTGTTTTGATATATCAAACCTCTTTGGAAAAAATTCAGTAGGGGTATGCATAAGATTTGAAAATCTTCATCCCAAAAAAACCCTTTACAGGAAATTCAGCCTTAAAAGCAGGATAGACGACTATGAAAGCATCAAGGAGTCTGTTTACCGAAGGTACAAGGCTATTTCCGAAGAGGACTCCCCTGATCTCATTCTCATTGACGGAGGCCGGTCACAATTATCCGTGGCTGTTGAAAGCCTTCAAAGGCTCCATCTTAATATACCCGCGGTTTCTATTTCCAAGATTAATGATAAAAACCAGCTTTATGAAAAAGTTCATACCGTTGACGGCAGGGCCTTTGATATAAAGCCCGGTGACAGCCATTTTCTGTTCCTTGCCAGGGTAAGGGACGAAGCCCACAGGTTTGCCGTAATGTCCCACAGGAAAAAGAGGCATAAAGCCATGTTCAGGTCCTTCTTGGATGAGATACCCGGTATAGGCCCGGCAAGGAAAAAAGCCCTTCTGGAGCATTTCAGAACCCCTGAGAATATAGCAAGGGCCTCTCTGAACGAACTTTCTGCCCTAAAGGGCATATCCGGCGAGCTCGCCGCAACAATTAAGGCCTACTGCAGCTCCTTAAGTCTCTGACTGCTTCAGCTGGCTGTCTTATCTGCCTTTTTTACTGTGCTTATGAGAATAAGTCCGAAAATATAAACACCGCAGGCAAAAAATATTACAGCCCGGAATCCCATGGTCAGGGCAAGAATAACACACAGTACGGACCCAATTACTGTGGTATAGCCGTTTATACCCCACACCCAGGGTATTAAATCCTCTGAAACACTGCTGGTAACCCTTATCCCCAGGGGAAAGGGCATACCCATGACTATGCCGAGGGGGAAAATCAGCAGTACTGATACCAGTATCCTCACAAAGGTTGAGTATCCCAGGAACATGCTAAAAATTGACGGGGAAAGGAAAAGCAGTAGAACTGAAACGAGAACTATACCTGGAATAATGAACATCAGGGCTTTCTGAGGCTTTTCCTTAAAGCGGGAGCTGATAAAACTGCCGCACCCCGCTGCTGTTAGCATTGAAAACAGCACAACGGTCACAGAATAGGTCGGATTTCCCATAAAAAGGGTGAACTTTTGAATAAACACTATCTCAATCAGGATAAAAGCCAGGCCCAGGGATGCAAAATAACCCATGAACCGGAGTTTACCTCTGGCTTTCAAGCCCTTTCTCTTGAACAGGTACAGGGGCAGTATTATAAATATTATAGATAAAAAGGCCGCTTCCAGCAGAATAACAATAAGGGAATGGTCAGTTATATTGCTGTTGAAAAGCAGGAATTCAGGTACCTTATCCGTGGTTCGGAACCCGCCGAACCTGGTGAAGTGATTGAAAAAAGGCCTGTTGTCATTTACCGGGGACATGTCTATTCCTGTCTCATCATAATATGCCTCGATAAACCCTTCCGTCTCTATAAGATTCTTATATAACTCGTATTCATGGTGGGTAATATTCAGACCCTCGGGTCCGTAAACACCCTCAAGCTGGCCTTCGGAACCGGCTATCCAGTGGTTGAAGAAATCAAGCTCATCTTCTGTGTAGCTACCGTTCTTATAGTAAAACTGGCCTCCTCCATACTGGTGCAGTGGATCTGTCAGTATAATTATTCTTTTTTCCGGGTTCTCTATGCCCAGCTCCCTCATTGCCTGAACGGCTACCGTTGCAAGCCTTACAGCGCCCCACCTCCTGATATAGATAAAACCGTCCTCTTTAAGGTGTTCAATATATTCCTTGAAGGCATTAACTGTAATCAGGTATGTCTCGGAGACATTGAGGGCTCCGGAAGCTATGGCAACCGGGGACGAATTGTTAATCTGCTGAAGAATGTCGTATTTGTCGGTGCTTCGTTTTATGAAACTTCTGCCCTCGTCATTGATAAGCTCGACATTGTCCATATTGTATATACCGCCAATGAAATCCCTGTATTCATTCTGTACGATATCAACAATAACGGGGTCCAGCTCGACTCCGACAAGGCTTTTAGGCTTGTGGGTCAGGGCATAAAGCACCTCCTCCCCTCCGCAGGGTCCAACAATAAGGACATCAGCATCAGGCTTCAGAAAGTAAACTATACCGGCCCTCCGGGAAGGTTCCTCTTTTTCCAGATTCCCGTCAAAAGGCTTCATGAAGCCCTGGTTGCTTCCGCCGTCAATCCAGATTATCTTATCCAGTCCAAACGCTGCAACATCAATCCTGGATATGGGCCCCCACCTGCTGAATTCTATCTGGCCAGTCTCTTCCAGGAGATTATAGCTCCTTTTTATCTCATGGACATTGACAAAAAAGAGTGTTTCCCGGAAAGGCAGAAACATTGCAAGAAGAATTATAACTGCTATGGCAAGGACTATGCTCTTTTTTGAAAGCATTTTTCCAAAAAACAATGCCGCCACGCCCCCCATAATGGCAGCGAATATCACCGCACCGGAAGCACCTAAAGCAGGAACCAGAGGCATAATAAGGAAACAGCCCATACCAGCTCCTATGAGGTTTGAAAAATACAGCCTGTTTATTTTTTTTGGCATTCTTGATAATATAAGGGCTACAACCACCCCATTGAAGAAAAAGGGTACGGCCAGGGAGATAAAATATACAGCAAGGTAAAGATAGTTTACGGGGTTCGTTTTTAGCTCTGAAAACCGCAAGGGAACTTCAACAACGATTTTCAGCGTTATTATAACGGATATGGCAAACAGTAGGGAAAAAGCCACTACAGCCTTGTTCAAATCAACCCTCTTAAAGTAGGGTATGATTGAAAGGGCTACACCGCTGAAACCGAATCCGAAAAGAGCTGTACTGATAATAAGAAAGGCAAAATGACTGAAAAAGGATACAGAAAAAATCCTGGTCATGGTAACTTCCATAAGCAGGGAAGCGGCTGAAATAATTGCAAGTCCCAGGTAATACCACAGCATGGTGGTCTTTTTCTCAAAACCTTTGAATAACAGAGAAATAATATGCCTGATTATAAAAAGCCCGAGCAGGGCATATAATACATTGATAAACCCGCCGAAATCTACTACTCTGTTTCCAATTCTGAAAAATGTAGTCCCGCTGAAATAGACATAAAAAAGGACTACTGCCATAAAAAAAACAAGAACATCAAGTGCTCTTAAAATCTTATTCAACTTCGGTGTTTCCAATGCCGTAACCTCCAAAAAATAAATTTATGCAGTCAAAACGCACTAAAATATCATTTTAATTGCTGGATTTGTCAAGAGAAATAGCTGGAAAGAACTAAACCAGGTATTCACCGAAGGACTTGGTAACCCTGTTGCCCTGAATGTCAAAGATATAAGCGCCCTCGTTCTCTCCGTAGGACAGAGTCCTCTGACGGCCATCAGAATTGAAGGTGAGAAGGTAGCTGTTCTGATCAAGTCCGGTGCACACCTGGTCTTTGAACCTGTAGGCAAGATAGGATAGATTGTTGCGGTCATCCATTTTTATCCTGTCCTTGCAGTGCGGAAATATCTGGACCCCCTTAATAAGCCCGAGGCCTCTGGAAAAGAACTCGAATTCACTTCTTATTGGTGAATTGAGATGACTGAAGTCATTGTAGATAATCACATTTCTGCACATGATCATGGAGCCTGCTGAAATGGTAAAAATGCCAGCCTTTCTTTCAAGCTGGCTTTCAAATATATCATTAAGCCTGAAAAAACTTATGCTGTCAAGCAGGGTGCTTATATTACCCCCAAAGATAAAAATGCTTGAAGCATGGTTTATCATCCCTTCAAGATCCGATTTAATCCTTTGAAATTCCGGGTCCTCCATGATTCCCGATTCCTCGAAAAAAAGACCGGCAAGACGGCTGTCCACCCGGGAAAAAATATTGTCCTGAAACCTTATCTGCCTTAATGTCGCTTTTATATCCCTTCCCAGATAATGAAATGTGTTTTCACTGATAAGGCGGTTGTAATCGCTTATATTTTCGGTATTTTTATATATGATGATTTTTGAAAGCTCGGTGTCAGGGAAGGTTATCCTGAACATCTCGAATAGGTCTCTGAACATAGCCACCAGCCTGCGGTTTTTAAGCCTGTAGAAAGACTGGATGCTCCTTTTGAGCCTTCTTATCTTGCTGTGCCTGCTTCCTATAACAGGGTTAAGCCCAAGGTATTTTCTCATTTTTCCGTATATAAGGAGATTATGGATATTATTCCTGTCAATACCTATCTTTTCAAAGGATTCAGATATATGATCGTAGGAATTTTCCCGGTCGCCCCAGGATGCAGTAATAAGAAGTATATTCCTGCCTGCATTTTCATAAAGGTGCCTGATTGGCTCAGCAAACTTGTATATCAGGTCCCTTTCATGCATCACATTGCCATTGGAAATCAAAAACCCCCTGTCTTCCGGTATCAATACAGCCTCCTAATCTGTTTTGTCTCTTTCTGTACTGCTATGCTTTTTAAGCGATATATTTTTATAAACCTGTATCCTGGTCCCAAAAGCCAGGCTGTCAGGGGGAATGTCCTTGGATACAAGGCTTTTGGCACCTATAACACAATGATCGCCAATAATTTTTTCGCTTATTACAGTAACATTGCTTCCAAGCCAGCAATTTTTCCCGATTAACGTAGGTTTTTCAGGTGTTTTGCCCGCCTGTTTGCAAAAAGGAACCGAACTGGCATAATCATATTCCCCTCCCGAAAGGATATGGGTAAAAGCAGCAACCATGGTACCCTCTCCTATTACGAGGCTGTTGGAAGAGAAAAGAATACAGTTGTGCCCTATATTTGCATCCCTTTGAATGGTTATGTCACCGTTTTTTGATGACAGGATGGTATTCCTGCCGATATAGACATTATCCTCCAGAGATATTGAATTGCCTTTTCCCTTGGCATCAATAAGAACATTGTCATCAAGCACTGTGTTATCACCAATCTCTATGCTTTTCGGGTGCCTTATAACAATATTTCTTCCAAAAAGGACTCCCTTTCCGATTTTTTTGAAAAAGGGTCTGTAAAGTATCTGGCGCAGGATTATGCCCAGGGCACCGGGAATACCGGATAAGAAAAGATTTATTAACTCAAAGTAAAAAAATCCTAAAAAACTTCCCTCCCCGTATACCAGGGATTTGTAAATACTGAATTTCCCCTGTTTTGAGCCCAGTTTATGCTGGATTTTATAGCTGGCTTCTTCTTCCATATTATTTGACCTTCCCCCTTAGTATTGCACTTTTTTGCCTATGGCGGCTGATATGCGGTCTATTTCATCCATAAGGCCGATGAACTGGCTGGGATATAAAGACTGGCTGCCATCGCATACAGCCCGTTCTGGATTAATATGCACTTCAACCATAATCCCCTGTGCCCCGGCCGCTATGGCAGCCTTTGCCATGGGAATTACCAGCTCCCTGTTTCCTGAACTGTGGCTTGGGTCAACTATTACAGGAAGATGGCTTTTCCTGTTTATAATCGCAATAGAAGCAAGATCAAGGGAAAAACGGGTCAGGGGCTCAAAACTCTTAGTACCCCTTTCACAAAGAATGATATTGGGATTCCCGTTGACCAGAAGATACTCAGCTGCCAGCAGCCACTCTTCTATGGTTGCAGACATACCCCTTTTTAGCAGTACCGGTTTTTTCAGGCTTCCGAGCTCTTTTAAAAGAGGATAGTTATTCATGTTTCTTGCCCCTACCTGTATAATGTCTATTTTACCGATAAAAAGGTCCAGATCCCGGATATCGAGAAGCTCCGATATAGTGTACATACCCACTTTATCTGCTATTTCTCTCATCATTTTAAGCCCTTCTCTGCCTAATCCCTGAAAGGAATAGGGTGATGTGCGGGGTTTGAAAGCTCCCCCCCTTAAAATCTTTATACCCCTTTTTCTTAGAATCTTCGCAGTGCTGTAAAGCTGTTCATGGCTTTCAATTGTGCATGGGCCGGCAATCACTGCTATGTCATCGCCTCCTATATTCATATCCCCTATGGCAACAACGGTGTTTTCGCTCCTGAATTCCCGGCCGGCCCTCAAGAATGGCTCGGTAATCCTGTGAACACCCAGCACTCCGCTCATAGTCTCAATATCGGAAATATCCTTCCCTCGTTTGTCTCCCAGCACATTTATTATGATTCTCGAACCATCGGTCGATTTATGTATATTCAGGCCGAGCTCAGTGAGTTTTTTTATAACATCCTCAACTTCTGATGATCTGACGTTTTTGTTAAAGACTATAACCATGGCAGAATTCCTTTATTAAATAAATATTCATTCTAAACCGGTCCTTCTTGATTCGTCAAGAATTCTCTCAAATATTGCCCTGAGGGATGAATCTTTCAAAGAAATCCTGTTTTCTTCCATGATATTCTTAAATATCTCATTTTCCCTGTCAGGGTTATAAACATCCATCCCTTTTTCTTTTTTTTGATAAATAATCTGCCTGGATAATTCAAACCTTTTCTCAAGGAACCTGACTATCTGCCTGTCCACCTCATCGACCTCTTTTCTCTTCTGGGTAAGAAAATCCGTCAGAGACATTGCTTTCCTCCATTATTTAATATGAAACCAAATGAAATTACTTAGAAGATATTAGTTTTCTTACAATAAAA
>CAYSKJ010000119.1:0-10455 GCA_964431655.1 uncultured bacterium
ACAATAAGATACTTGTTACCGTTTCCGACAATGGTATAGGCATACCGGAGGATGAAATTCCCAAGATCTTTGATAAATTTTATGAAATTCAGAAATCCAGCTATCATAAATCCGGCACCTATGAGTTTCTGTCAGGCGGGGCAGGCCTTGGTCTTCCTATCGCCAGGGCTATTGTGGAGCTTCACTTCGGATATATAAAAGTAGAGTCGGAAATTAACCGGGGAAGCAGATTCATGATCTACTTTCCAAGAATGGAGAATCTCGATATTGACAGAAATAAGTGAAATCTTAAATAATGATTCAAAGCCCGTTATAATGGGAATATTAAATGTGACCCCTGATTCCTTCTCCGACGGAGGAGAGTATTCTGACCCAGAAAAAGCCTTTGCAAGAGCTGTCAGCATGCATGAGGATGGGGCAACCATAATTGATATCGGGGGTGAATCCACCCGTCCCGGAGCCCGGCCTGTTGAGCCGGATATGGAAATCAGCAGGATTATCCCGGTTATAAAGGCACTGAGAGCATACAGCAGGGATATGATCATTTCTGCAGATACCCGCAGGTCAGAAGTTGCAAGAGAAGCACTGAAGGCAGGTGCTGATATGATTAATGACATATCGGGTTCTGAATACGATAAGAATATGATACCTTTAATAAGGGAAGCCATGCCCGGTTATGTAGTTATGCATTCTTCATCAGAACCCAGCCGTATGCAGCTTAACCCTGTTGGAGAAATGGAAATAATGCCAGTTATTATCAATTTTTTCAGAGATAAATTGAGATATCTTGAAAAGTGTGGTATCGTTAATAATGTTATTATAGATCCTGGTATCGGTTTTGGAAAAACTCCCAGGGCTAATCTAGTTATCCTAAAACACCTGAGCGTGCTTGAGATATTCAAAAAACCGGTGCTGATAGGCCTGTCGAGAAAATCTTTTATTGGACATCTTGACAAGTCCGATGTAAAAGGAAGGATAGGGGGAAGCATTGCAGGAGCTGTTTTTTCTTTTATGAACGGAGCCGATATTATACGGTCCCATGATGTTTCAGAAACTGTCCAGGCCTTAAAAGTTATTAAAAATATTGAAAGGTGCTGAATTTTTGCTATGGTGATGCCTTTCAGCCTGAATGATATATTTGACGTTTTCGTTGTTGCCTTCATAATCTATCGGTTACTCATTCTTATAAAGGATACAAGGATAATACAGATGCTGTGGGGGGTGCCTGTATTCTTTATTCTTTTATGGATAGCCCGGATACTTAATCTTCAGACCCTTTACTTTATCCTTAATAATGTCATAGGGTATCTGGTCCTTACCTTTGTTATACTTTTTCATCCGGAAATAAGGAAGGGGCTTTCATCCATAGGCCAGAACAGCATATTCAACCTGGTTAAATCCCATAATAATCAGGCTGATTACCTTGAAGAGCTCATACTGAGCCTGAATTTCCTCAAAAATAATAAAATTGGAGCCCTTATAGCCATAGAAAGGGAGATCAACCTGGAAAAATATGTCACTATGGGTACTGTTCTTAATGCTGAAATAAGCAAAGAGCTTATCCAGTCTGTTTTCTTTCCTAATTCACCCCTTCATGACGGCGCTGTAATCATTAAAGAAAACAATTTATTTGCTGCAGGATGCATACTTCCCATAACGAAACAGGAAAACCTTGACCAGCGTTTTGGGTCAAGACACAGGGCGGCTCTCGGCCTCAGTGAAGAGACCGATGCACTTGTAATCATCGTATCTGAAGAAAGCGGCAGAATTTCCATAGCAGACACAGGGATTCTTAAGGTTGACCTTTCAGCAAGGGAGATAGAGGATTATATAAAGAAAAGGTTCTCAGAAAAATAATGAAAATACCGAAGATTTTTACCCATAATCTGCCATTAAAAATTATAAGCCTGGTTACAGCCCTTATTTTATGGGCAAGCTACGGCAGGATAAGCGGTGAAAAGACCATCACCCATATTGATGTAGCTCCCACCTTCAGCAACCTGCCGTCAGGTTATGAAATAGTTACCCAGGATATCGGGAGTATAAGGCTCAGGATACAGGGAAGCACAAATACACTCAAAAGGATAACCAATGAAGATTTCAGTGTCAATATTGACTTAAGCAGTATAAATCAGCCGAGTGAGATGGATATTGTTGTCCTTCCCCTTTTGCAGTACCCCTCCAATCTGGAGATACTTGAGGTTAACCCTGTTTCCCTTGAGGTTTTTGTTGATAAGACCATCAGTGCTAATATACCGCTTTATGTTGACCCGGAAAACATATCAAATATACCCCCCGGCGTCAGGATATCGGATATTAAGATAATTCCCCCGGCCATAACCATTGAAGGCCCGCAATCCGAAATCAGCATGGTTGAATCCATCGGTATAAAGCCTCTTTCCCTGCCGAAATCCAGTCAGGTGGAATCTATAATGGTAAACGGCCAGCTGGATTTGCCCACAAGGAGCCCCATAAGATGGAAAAGCGAAACCAGGAGGGTCGGTATCCAAATCTTCTTTGAAGATATAATAGAAAAGCGGGAAATAAGGAGAATTCAGCTCAGAGTGTTGCCCCGGGGAATTGAATGCACCCTTTCCCAGTCTTTCATCGATGCCCTGGTGACAGGTCCCCTCAATTTACTGGAAAGAATGCAGACAGAGGATTATTTTGCCGTAATAGACCTTTCTGGTCTGGATTTTAAGAAAAATGAAAAAAGAGATGTCACACCAAGACTGCAGGAAGAGGATAAATTATCCGAAATATCCATAAATCCCAAACAGATAACTGTAACTTTTAATGAGAGCCTTCAGGAATACCAGTCAAGAATGCAGACTCCCTGACCAGTCCATCTGCCGGTTTTTTTCTTGATTAAAAATGCCAAAAAATATAACATCAGGCATGCAGGAATGTTAATATGACTGTTTATTGCACGGGTTAGTAGCAGTAAGGATTCAGCATGTCAGCAGGAGGTCAGGATGAGGAGAATAAGCAGCAATATCCTTCCCAGTCTTGTAATTTTATTTATATGGACCCTGGGCAGAAGATCTGACACTGCCTTAATCAGGATTACCAAGGTCGATGAATACTTTTGCATAAAGGAAAACCAAGATGACAGCTCCTGAATGGGTAGTCCTTGACCTTGGAAATGTAATAATAAACAATGATCCCCTGATGGCTTATGTTTATCACATGGCTTTTGAGAAGATCAGGGAAAAAGATAACATTATTACTTTTAAAGATATACTGGAACGAAGGTTAGAAATATACCGTAGCAATTTAACGGAAGGGATATTCTATAAGATACTTCAAAATTACTTATCTCAGGATGAAATTGATGATTTCACCCGGGAGTATACAAAAAGGGCATACAGCGATCTTCATTTTTTTTATCCATTCATAACCGGTGCAAAACACTTCATAGAAAAACTGTCAAAGGCATACAAACTTGGAATACTTGCAAACCAGCCTTCCATAATAAAAAATCACCTGATAAAACACAGGCTGTATCCGTATTTTGATTTTATCGGGATATCCGAGGAAATTGGACTGAGAAAGCCGGATATGAGGGCATTTGAATGGATAATTGACCGGGCAGGCACCCTGCCAGATAAAATATGTTATATAGGTGATACCCTACATAATGATATCATACCTGCAAACTCCGCCGGCCTCAGAACCATTCTGCTCAGGCAGAATGTATACTGCAAAGGATATAAACCAGAAGGAGACCTTGAGATGCTGTACCTTGAATACCAGGATAAAATCGATAATTATGCTATAGAAGAGGCAAAGAAGCTGGATTTCTATCTGGCCATTACCCTCAGTTATGAACAGATACTTTATTATTTGAACCTGTAATGCTGAATAAGATAAACAACAGGTTTCTTGCCGCTCCCATGGCCGGGATAACTGATTCTCCCTTCAGGAAGATACTGAGGCTATTTTTTAATGGTCTGGTATTTACGGAGATGGTTTCAGTAATGGCGCTCAAATACAATTTTGAAAGGGAAATGAAGATACTCAAATTCGATGATATCGAAAGGCCACTGGGTATTCAGATTTTTGGCAAAAGCCCTGAGGAATTCTTTAATGCTGCCAGTATTATTAGAAGGCTGAAACCTGATGTTCTTGATATTAATATGGGCTGTCCGGCAAGAAAAGTGGTATCATCGGGAAGCGGTTCCGCTCTTCTACGGGATCGGGTGCTGGCAAAGGAGATAATTTCCTCCAGCCTTGAAGGCTTTAAGGGTCCTGTCTCCCTGAAAATGAGAATCCTGGATTCCTCTGATATTGAGAAAACCCTGGCTTTTATTGATTATGCAGTACCTGAAGGGATAAACTTTGTTACCCTGCATCTACGAACACCCGGTGATAAGTTCAGCAAGCCAGTAAACTATGATATCTGCAGGGATATTTTTCTCTGCAGGAAGCCCACGATTGTCATAAACGGAGGTATTGACAGCAGAGAAAAAGCGGACCTGCTTTTCGGGCTGGGGGCAGGATACCTGATGATAGGACATGCAATGCTGGGAAAACCTCAAGTATTTCAATATCTGGAAGGCCGTTATACCATACGGGCTGACGACCAGATACTCCGGAAGCTGATAGATTATATAGATGAAAAGGACCTTAACCAGGAGACCTTTAATACAGCTATGGTGCCATACCTTCATCTTCTGCTGATGCTGAAGGAAAAGCCATTGACCGGTATCAGGGAGTTCAGAAAGCATTTCTGCTGGTATACAAAAGGTATTGCCAGGTCAAAGGAATATAGAAATGCTGTATTCAGGTCAACAGATCATGAATATGTCAAAAATCTTGTAATGGAGCTTTGTAAAAATGTGGGATGATTTGATTGCAGGAAGAAATGCCGTAATGGAGCAGATTATGAATAACCCGGCAAAAATAGAGAGGGTTTTTCTGGTTGAAAATTGCAGGCATAAAAGGGAGATAACCGATTTATGCATTGAAAAGAAGATACCTTTTAAAATTATTGAAACCTCAAAGATACCAGGGAGATTTGCCAGGTTCCGCAGCAAAAGCATATTTGCCATAATCTCAGTATCAGAAATACTGGGAATAGACCATATCATGGAGCAATACCGGGATAATAATAAAACCATTATGGTCCTCTTCGACAGGGTAACAAATGTTGGCAATGCAGGAGCTGTGATCCGAAGCGGCATGGCATTCGGCATAAGGGATTTTATATTCGAGCAGAACCAGTGTGTTTCAATTACAGCTGTGCTGAGTACCAGCAGTTCAGGATACAGCAGTCTTGCCAGGCTTTACAGGATCAGTTCTCCCTCCAGCCTTGTCAATAAGCTTAAAAAGGAGGATGTATATATCGTGTCCCTTGATATGAGCGGTACGGATATAAGAAAATGGAGAATCCAACTGCCCATGCTCCTGATCATCGGCGGGGAAGAAAAAGGTATAAGAAGACCGCTGATGGATTCCAGCGATACTGTTCTTCGCATCCCTACCCAGGATACAGTTGACAGCCTTAATGTCAGCAATGCCTCATCCATAGCCCTTTATGAAATATATAACAGGATAAATATCCATGAATAAAAACCTGCACATAGTACTTGTAAGGCCCCAGTATCCCGTTAATATAGGACTGATAACAAGAACAATGAAAAACTTTGACATGTTTAACCTGCGTATTGTAAATCCCCTGTGCAATATTTACAGCGAGATGTCCATACGCCTTTCCCATAAATCAAGGGAAATCCTTTCATCATGCCTGCTTTATAAAGACCTGGCATCAGCCCTGAGCGACATAAATATTGTGCTTTGTGCAACGGCGCGCAGGAGGAAACTGGCAAGACCCTTTATTATGCCCGAGGATGCTCCCGGGATTATATGCAGCGCAGCGGGTTCTAACAAGATAGCCGTATTATTCGGGAATGAAGAAACCGGTATGACAAACAGGGAGCTGAGCTTCTCCAATTACTGCATACGAATACCCTCCTCCCGGAACCATCCGGCACTGAACCTTTCTCAATCGGTTTCAATTATTCTTTATGAGATATATAAAAAGAGATTAAATCCGGTGAAAAGTCATCCAAAACTTGCTGAAAACCGCGAACTGGAAGGCCTTTTTGAACACATGGAGAGTCTCTACAGCATGCTGGGCTATTTTAAGGAGAAAGACCCGACACGCATGATGAATATCATCAAAAATATATATAAAAAGGCTCTTCTGGAACCCAATGAAGTCCGCCTTCTAAGGGGGATACTGAGCCAGACGGACTGGTACTGCAGAAAGAAAAATGAATAGATATATTCCCTCCTTTATTTCCAGTAAATACCGTGAGGGCATAAGCTCAGGCAGGTTCACGGCATCCACTTTGTTCCTTGATATTTCCGGCTTCACACCAATGACTGAAAAACTGAGCAAAATGGGGAAAGAAGGCTCTGAAGTGCTATCCAATATCATAAACCAGATATTCATACCATCAGTAGATATAATATACAAGAACCAGGGATTTATATCATCCTTTGCCGGCGACAGTTTTACCGCTATTTTCCCCGGGAAAACGGTCCACCCCTGCTTATGCGTCAAATCAGCCTTATGCCTGCAGGAACACCTTAAAGATAATTCAGATATCACCACGCGTTTAGGCAAATTTTATATGACCGCAAAAACCGGTATATCCCACGGGAATGTTGAATGGGGTATTCTGGGCAGGCGCAGTAAAACCTATTATTTCAAGGGAAAAGCCATAGACGGATGCTGTGATGCAGAACAAAAATGCCTTCCCGAACAGATAGTAATGGATGCCTGTCTTTATAAAAAGGTTAGGCAATGGATTACTGCTGATAAGATATCAGACGGCTTTTATATGCTCCATCAGCTCTTTTATAAAGAATCACAGGGTCAGATAATCAATGAAAACATAAAGGCATCAAGGAGATTCATACCCCGCATAATGCTGAATAAAAGGCCTTTAAACGAACTAAGGGAGATAGTCAATATCTTCATTTTGTTTAAAAATCTGGAAAAAGAAAGAAAAGCCCTCGATCAATTCATTACCTGTATTCTTGAAAGCACAGAACTTCATGGTGGATACTATAACCGCATCAGTTTCGGAGACAAGGGCAATACTATTCTTATCAACTTCGGCATGCCCGTATCCTATGAAAATAATCTGGAAAGAGCGATGGAGTTTATTGCGGGCATAAAAGAAATCTATAACAATGACATAAAAGCAGGGATAACATCCGGGTACCAGTTTTCAGGTATAATAGGGAACAGAAAGAGAGCTGCCTATGATGTACTCGGGGACGCGGTAAACATCTCGGCAAGGTTCAGTCAGAGAGCAGACTGGGGAGAAATACGGGTATCAAAGAAAATAGCAGAAGGCATGAAGGACAAATACCTGTTTTCATCTGCAGGCCTCCACAGGTACAAGGGAAAGAGCAGTGCACTGGAAGCCTTTATGCTCATAAAAAGAAAAGAAAAAAATCTTCCCGTTTATAATACCGGATTATATGACAGAGAAGGAGAGCTTCAAAGAATAAGAGCCCGCATAAAACCTGTTTCAGAGGGCAGTTTTGCCGGGATAATCAACATTATGGGCGCACCGGGCACAGGGAAATCAAGGCTTGTCCTGGAAGCCTGCAGTCCCTGCAGGGATCAGATACAGCTATGTTGCCTGCAATGTGATGATATATTAAGGAAGCCCTGGAATCCCTTTATTTATTTTTTAAGATCATATTTCAGGCAGTCCGGCCCGGAAGATGATTCAGCAAGAAACAGAAACTTTGAGTCTGTTTTTAAAAATCTTGTTAAAAACCTCGGGAAAAAAAGAGACACCGTGACCAGGGAAGTCAAAAAAGAAATTAAACGGACTAAATCCCTGATAAAAGCAATCCTTTCCCTGGATACCAGGGAAAGCCTTTATGAAAACCTCGATCAAAGACAGAGATATGAAAATACAGTCTATGCACTGAAAGAGATATTCAAGGGATTATGCCTTATAAAACCGCTCATTATGCTCATAGACGATATACAATGGATAGACGGGGAATCCAGGGCGGTTATTGAAAATATAATGGTCAATATTGAGGACTTTCCTTTGCTGTTCATATTTTGCGCAAGATTAAATGATGACGGCAGCATGCCATACGGTTTAGTCAGGGGACCCTCTCCCGGCGAGGATATTGTTCTCTCAGGCCTTTCATCCTCCGGAATAAAATCCCTGATTAAAGACATCCTTGGGCGTGAACCAGAAGAGGACCTGGCAGATTACATCTCCAGGGTAACCGGCAATAACCCCTTTTATGCAGAACAGTTCTGCATATTTCTCCGGGATAACAATTATATTAAAATGAAAAACAACAAATATACAATCCAGGTTGAAGGAGAAGGCATTCCGAACCAGATCAACCAGATTATCATTTCCAGAATTGACCGGCTGCCCAACGAGCTCAGGGAACTTACAAAAATCGTATCAGTAAACGGCAGGGATTTCAGCCCGGACATTGTAAAAAGCGTGGTATTCAAGCTGAAAAGCCTTATGGTCAAAAAGGATAGCCCCTGCAGGCTCTATTTTGATTACAGCTCTGTAAATAAAGCTGTTTCAGATATCAGCAGGCACCTGAAAGACGGGGAATCTCAGAATCTCTGGTCCCTTACGGAGACAGGAGATTATCACTTCATGAGCGAAATGATAGCCAGATCTGCCTATGATATGCAGCTCAGGGACAGATTAAGACTTCTGCATAAAATGACCGCCTGCTCAATACGGGAGCTTTATGAAGGGGACAGGGCATTTGATGAAAAATTTATCGACCTGTCCTATCATTTTGAAAAAGCAGGCATGCTGGAAGATGCCGTGGATTTCACCGAGAAAGCTGCTGATTTCTGCCGCCTGACCTACAGTAACAAGAAAGCAGTGGAGCTTTACAGGAAACTTATCCTGTTCCCACTGGAAAAACCGCGGAAAATCAGCGCCCAGATTCACCTTGCTTGGGTTCTTGAACTTACAGGAAGGATAAAAGAAGCAGAAAAAATTTTTGAGAAAACCCTCAGCCAGTCTGAAAGGCTTTCCCTTAATGACCTTGTAATTGAGAGCCGATACGGTCTGGGAAGGGTCTATCAGCTTCAGGGAAGATACGATGAAGCTATGGAGCATTACACAGCCAAGAAACAATACAGCAGAAATAATGGAGATACCGCAGGTTTTACTGCAGCACTTGGAAATATAGGTCATTTATATGCAGTCAGGGGAGAATATGACATGGCGCTTAAGGTATATCTTCAGAAAAAAAGTATCTGCAGGAAGGCCGGTTATAAAGAGGGCATGGCATCTGCTCTGCGCAGTTTAGGATATGTTTATCAAAAGAAAGGAATGCTTGACAAAGCCAGGATTAATTTTCAGAATTCTGCCGAATTATCCAGGCAGACCGGCAATAAAAAGGAATACGGGATGTCCATCGGCAACCTTGGCAACCTTTATCTCCAGCAGAGAAATTATGAAAAAGCTCTGGAATGCTATAATCAGTACGGGGCGATATGCTCTGAAACAGGGGACAGGCAGGGCCGAAGCCTGGCTACTGGAAATATAGGGAATATATATTTCTACAGGGAAGACTATAAACAGGCAAAAACATGTTATGAAACCCTCAGGAGGATCTCACGGGAAACGGGAGACATCAAGGCTTATATATCGGCCATAGGGAATATCGGCTCCATATATTCAATCCGGGGGAATTTCAAAAAAGCTATGAACTGCTACGAAGAGCAGATAAAACTTGCTGAAAACATAGGAGATGAAAAAAGGATAGCCATGGCCATGGACAATATAGGATTTCTTTATTCTTCCAGGGGGGATTTTCAAAAGGAGCTGGAATACAGGGAAAAGAAATATCAGCTGTTTGCAAAAATCGGCGACAGGATTGAGACCGCCCATTCCCTGGCCAGTATCGCCAATGCGTGGCTGAACCTGGGGAACTATGACAGGGCAGAGGAGTACTTTGACATGGCGATCAAATCCTATAGTGAAATGAATTTAAACAGCAGTTTATTCGATGTATTGATAAGCCGATCGGGTTTAAGCCTTCTGCAGTCTGATAAAAAAGAGGCTGAGCGTTTCTTAAAAAAGGCATCCGCTATTGCCGATAAGCTGGGTGACAGCACTATGCAGTCACGGGTCAGGGCTCAGAATCTTAAAATAGGATAAATCTGTATATGTTTTTTCTATTTCCCTACAGCCATGAAGATATGGAAGTTCAAAGGTTTCCTGTAGTTACTGCAGGAATCATGATTTTGTGCCTTCTGATATTTTTTTCTGTCCGGATTGATACAAATAGGGTTGACAAACAGCTGAATATCTACCTTCAGGATTTTTTTGAGTTTTATATGAAGAATCCCGATCTTGAAATACCCAAAGAATTTTTTAATCAGTTTCCTAAGATGGAGAGCCTTTTGGAAAACCTTAAGGG
>CAYSKJ010000120.1:0-5577 GCA_964431655.1 uncultured bacterium
TTACCCCGGTGTTGAGGTTTTGATAGAGGGTGCCGGCAGTGCTACAACAATCAGGAAAGTTACTGAGCTGAACCGTGAATGTGGCGTGATAGGCTCTGCAGATTACAAGATAGTGCCAAAGCTCATGTTTCCTGACTACGGGGACTGGTATATTGTTTTCGCTTCTAATCAGATGGTTCTATGCTATACCGGGGAATCAAAACATGCAGATCTCATAAACGAAAATAACTGGTACGAGATACTGCAGAGAGACGGTGTCATGTACGGCAGAAGCGACCCGGACCAGGATCCCTGCGGGTACAGGACACTGATGGTCTGGCAGCTGGCAGAGCTCTACTATGATGTTCAGGGCATATACAACAGGCTTTTCGGTGCCAAAGGCGATATCATGAGGGCAAAATCCGTTGACCTCATAGCACTGCTTCAATCCGGAGACCTGGATTATGCCTTTGAGTATATATCCGTCGCTAATCAGCATGGCCTTAAATATGTACAGCTTCCTGAGCAGATCAATCTCTCCAGTGCGGAGCATGAGGAATTCTATGCCCGGGCAAAAGTGAGCATAAAAGGTACTGAGCCGGGCAAAATGATTGAGCTAGAAGGTGAACCAATACTTTATGCCGTCACAATACCGAATAATTATCCGGATAAAAAGAAAGCTGTCAGTTTTGTGGAGTTCCTGCTCAGCGAGGAAGGAGTAAAAGCCCTGGAAAACAGCGGACAGACGGCTGTAAAACCTGCAGTTGCCAGCGATAAATCCAAAATACCATCAGCACTAGCAAAATTTGTAAATCAGTAAGAGAATTTTTTAAGGAGCATGCCCAGGGCATGCTCCTTTACCTCCACAGAAGTCTTATGCGCCACTTTCCCCTGATATCATATTCTGAAAGGGATTCAAGGATATAGATATATACCCCTTGGGGTTTTATACTGTCCTCAAACAGGTATTCCGCCGGTATCTCCACGCCTCCCTGGCCTTCTATGAGTTCCGGGTTCAGCAGGACCGGTGCAAAAGATAAAAAGGGGCTTACTTTCTTTCCTATTATCCTGTAAAGATTGAAGCCCAGGATATTCCTTTCGCTTAGCGTTCCCCACTCGAGGCTGGCGGTAGAACCCGTACCGGCTGCATTAAAATAAGAAAGGTCTATATCAAAATCCAGCAGAGTATGAAAAAGGGGATAACCCTTATTAAACCTGTGCGTATCGTCTGAGTCCCAGATTTGAGCAAAATCCCAGCCTGTATAGGTGTCCGGAGAATAAGGATAGGTCATCTGTCCTGTAGTTCTCCCTGAACCTCCTGCTGATGATGTCTGCCCGGATGATTCCGTATCCCAGTAGCTGTTCGTAACTGTAGTTGCCTCGCCTGTCTGCTTTCCTATAAGGCCTCCGGTATCAGTATCTCCGGTAACCTTTGCCCTGGAATAGCAGTTTGTTATCAGGGAGCTGTCCGATGACCCGACGAGGCCGCCGGTGTAATACTGGCCTTTAACTATTCCCGAAGAGCAGCAGTCTGAAAGGATAGTGTCAGTGATGGTGCCTGCCAGGCCCCCTGTCCGGTAGGATGCTCCTGATATTTCAGCACAGCTGTAGGATCCTGTAATTGTGCTTCCCTTAACATTGCCTGCAATACCTCCGACCCACATGGTGCCGGTTATATTGCTGTCATAAACATAGCAGTCCTGCAGGTTGGAGTTTTCAGCGGCTCCGGTGATGCCGGCCGTGGCCATTCTGCCATCAATGGAAGCATTTTTTATTACTATATTTTTAAGATTTGAGTTTTCCACGTATCCGAAAAACCCGTTGAAGGCCGTCCCGGGCCTGTTTATAACCAGGTTCTGGATATGGTAATTATTACCGTCATAGTTGCCAATAAAGGGATTGTACATCTCCCCGATGGGCCACCAGCCGTCTCCCTCGGTAAAAAAAGGAATGTTCATGTCTATATGACTGTTCTGACGGAAACTGTTACCCGGGTAATATCTCATGAAATAGAGTTGGTTTGGGGTTTCAACCAGGTAAGGATTTTCCTGTGTCCCGTCCCCTGAGGAGAAATGAGTATTGCTTTGAGAATTTAGTCTGACAAGGGGATCCCCAACTATGGTCATTCCGTAGAACCATGATTTTTCGCCATCATCGTGTTCCGGTCCCACCAGGTCTATCCACCATTCCTTAAAGGCTTCTCCATTGCTTTTGCCTTCCCCCAGAGGCCAGTAATATTTTGAAAAGCCCAGCATGGATCCGGTTTTGGTACTGCCTACAGCAAACAGGGTATCGGAGTCATCGGCATTGAACACATAAGCTCCTCCGAGATAACCGTAATCATTTTCCGACGGGGCAGTCCACCGGCATCCGCTGCAGCAGAAAAGGTTATAAGCCAATGCATCGGGAGGGACATTGAATATTTCCGGGCAGTATATTATAGGCTGGTCTGTCATGTGATGGGAATCCCATCCGGAGTGGCAGGCAAACTGAATCATTCCATAGGCATTGTTGCCAATTCTGGTTAAATAATCAGGTTTTGAGAAATACCCGTCATCCCACTCATAGGATTCATGGTTTTCAACCCCGCAAAGCAGTATGATATCGTGTTTCATATCATAACCGCCGCTCCAGTCGCGGTCTGTATAAGTCAGGCCTATGCGGTCATTCAAAGGTATCTGACCTGTCCAGTACTGGTGATTTCTGTCAAGGTACAGGTTAAGAAGGTATTCTTCACTGCCCAGCAGATGCATTGTTCCTGTGTGTATCCTGCCTATCCATATTTCGGGTTCCACATTGCCTTCGTTTATATCATATATGCCGTTTGAATCGCTGTCTATCCAGACCCCGTCCATATCCATATAATAAAGGTCAATGGGGAACAGGGCATAGCCAAAGGATTTAAAATCATCGGCGATCTCATACCAGGCGGTGGAAACATCGCCGAATAGCACTACCCCTGTAATCTCATCATTATAATAATGACCTGAGATTATGGTTTTAATATCCTCCGGCGCTACCGAACGGGAAACAGTGTATAAAATGGCTGAATAACCTCCGTATTGCTCAATATCCTGTATATAACGGTCGATTCTCTCACTGCATAAACCGTATATGTCCTCCTCCGCTATAACAAGGATACTGGAAATACCCGCATCGCCTTTTGTTATAAATCGAACAGAAGGACGACCTTTTCTTGTACTGGTATATCTGCCAAAATCATCAGTAATAGCCAGTTTTGCATCAAATTCAAAAAATTTTGCCATCTCAAAAAGATCTGGACTGGCAAAAAGCAAAGAGCTGCATAAGATTAGTATTATGACTGCCGCTGATTTATTCAATATTTATCTCCTTGAATATATTATTTGAGATTAATATAATACCTTAAGACGGATTTATCAACATAATAATATATTAATCTAATATCATTTCTTTTTAGAGGGAATGTATCTATTAAATAATAAATGCAGACGCCCTACATACCCCTTCTTCCCGCTTCTCTGGAACCGAAAACCCTCTGGAGCAATTCTGATACTCTTGCCCTGGGATTATTTCTAATCTTAGCCTCTTCCTCGGCGAGTTTTGAAAAGAGCCCCTCTAAAGCCCGCCCTGTGAGATATCTGTCCAGCTCTATGTCCACCTTCTCAAAGCCTGCTATCTGACCGGCAATAGAACCGGCAATCCTGTTCCACTGGGTAGAGAGCTTCTCCCATGAATCATTGGTTGAAAGATTGCCGACAAGCCTTTTATCCAGTGAGTCTTTAATCTTCGGCTGGTAAAGGCTGAAAAGCCTTTCATGGGTTTTATCCCTGAGGTACCTTGTGGCAGCATCGTTATTTCCCCTTAGAATTTCGAAGGCATCCGGGATAGACAGAGCAGATATGGCATCGGTAAACACCGGGATAACTTCCCTGGCAGCGTTTTCAGCAGAGCGGTTGATGCGCAGAATGACCTCGTTTAGGAGGGCCTCTCCTCCGGGAATCCGGTGCAGGTTTTCAGTAATGGTCCTGGCCTCTTCAGGCAGCAGTATCCTAAGCATTTCATTTCCGTAGTACCCATCCTGTCTGGAGAGCTCACCTGCCGCAATATTTATACCTACTTTAAGGGCTTCCTTAAGGCCGTTTATAACATCCTGCTGTGTCAAAGGACTGCCTGTCTGCTGATTTTCAATGACCTGGGAAAACTCAGCACATCCAATAAAAAGAATAGGCAGTAAAAGAAGGGAAAGCAAAATTCTTCTCATATGAGAAACTCCCTGAATTTAAGATTATCATTTATTTTATACCTAAAAGCAGATCAGTCAAAGGAATATGGCAAAAGATACTATTCAGAACCGAATTCTGACACCTTTATTTTTTTTAAATAATCAATAAAAACCCGGTTTTTTTCAAGCTTCAGCTTGCCATGCTTTATATAGATGCTGAAAATATCAGCTTTAGGCCTTATGGAGGGAAAGGGGTCTATCAATGTTTTCTTTTCCAGCTCGTTTAATACAGTATATTTTGGTACAAATCCGATTCCAAGCCCTGACAGGGCAGCGTTTATAATTCCCCTGATATGATTTATCTCCATGATATTCTTAAAAACCGGCAGTTCATCATGTTTGAAGCATACAAGGAAGTTTTCCCACCATTTAAGATCCTTGTCGAGGCTGAGCATTCTAGTTTCCTGCATATCACGGATTTTTTGAATCCTGTGGTTTTTTAAGAGATCCGGTGATGCAATTACAACATACTGCTCCCTGAAAAGGTTTATCTTTTCAAGTCCGTGCATTGGTTTTTCCTTGCAGTCGATTATAAAATCAACCTCATCCCTCAACAGCGGCTCCAGAAGATTATGAGAAAATAAAAAATCCAGGTGTATAGACCTGTGCCGGTCAGTAAAGCCTCGTATATGCTTCATTAATATAGTGGTCCCGAATTCCACGGTAGCACCTATTCTTAACCCCCATTCAGCCCTTTTATGGAAATGCAGGATATTTTCCTGGGTTTTCTCTATTTCCTGAAAAATCTTTTCGCAGGAGTCCCTTAGAGCTTTTCCCGCTTCAGTAAGCTCAAAATCCTTGCCTTTTCGCTTTATCAGCCTGATGTCCAGGGAGTTTTCAAGCTTCTTTATTGAATGGGAAACTGCTGACTGGGTGACAAAAAGGCTTTTTGCTGCTTCAGTATAGCTTCCCAGTCTTGATACTACATGGAAGGTCTTCAGCTGATAAAGGTCCATAACCTGGCTCTCCATTAATAATATTCATGATATGGCTGAATATTATGAATATGACTTTATCAAAAAAATTCGTATATTAAAGAAAAAAATGATGGAGCAAATTATGTATGATTTTCTTGGAAAACTAGGCATAAAGGACGTTAACTTCGGAGCATCCACAGGTTCTGCATCAGGTCTTATTGCAACAAAAGGCGAGGAGCTTACAAGTTACTCTCCTATGGATGGCAAACCCATTGCAAAGGTAATACAGGCAACAGCAGATGATTATGAGATAGTTGTTGAAAAAGCCCGTAATGCTTTTAGTAAATGGAGAATGATGCCGGCCCCGAGGAGAGGGGAGATTGTAAGAGAGATAGGCAATCGGCTGAGAGAATACAA
>CAYSKJ010000120.1:5587-10382 GCA_964431655.1 uncultured bacterium
AATACAAGGAACCCCTGGGTAGGCTAGTAACCCTTGAAATGGGTAAGATAAGAGCCGAGGGCGTGGGCGAAGTACAGGAGATGATTGATATAGCGGATTTCGCAGTTGGATTAAGCCGTCAGCTCTACGGACTCACCATGCACAGTGAAAGACCCATGCACCGGATGTATGAGCAGTGGCATCCACTTGGAATAACAGGCATTATTACATCCTTTAATTTTCCTGTGGCAGTGTGGTCGTGGAATGCTCTCATTGCTGGTGTATGCGGTGATGCAAGCATACTGAAACCGAGCTCAAAAACCCCGTTGACAGGCATAGCCATCCATAATATTATAAGGCCTGTTATTGATAAATACGGCATTGATGGGGTTTTCAGCTATATAATAGGATCAGGCAGAGAGATAGGTGAAAGGATGCTGAATGACAAAAGAATACCTCTCGTCAGCGCAACGGGAAGTACCGAAATGGGCAGGCATGTCGGCCATGTAGTGGCAGAAAGGTTTGGCAGGACAATTCTGGAGCTGGGCGGGAATAATGCAATTATAGTTGCTGAGGATGCAGACCTTAACATGGCAGTAAGGGCTACTCTTTTCGGAGCTGTAGGGACTGCAGGCCAGAGGTGCACCTCTACCAGGAGGATAATTATCCACAGGTCAGTGAAGGAAAAGTTCCTGGCCAGCCTGATCAGAGCTTACCGGCAGGTAAGGATAGGAAATCCCCTTGCTCCGGACACCCTGATGGGCCCTGTAATTGATGAAGATGCCATAAAAAAGATGCAAAAGGCCATGGAAGCATGTATCCGGGAAGGAGGCAGACTCCTGTACGGCGGAGAAAGGTTTCAGCCTGAAGGCTTTGAAGGCGGGTTTTATATTACTCCGGCCATTATGGAGGCTGAAAACCACTATGATATTGTCCAGCATGAAACCTTTGCTCCCCTTTTATATATAATAGAATATGACGGGTTTGACCAGGCACTGGATTATCACAACCATGTTCCCCAGGGACTCAGCAGCAGTATCTTTACATCATCCGTTCATTATATGGAGAGGTTTTTATCTGCCGGGGGCTCCGACTGCGGTATAGCCAATGTTAATATAGGCACCAGCGGTGCTGAAATCGGAGGAGCTTTCGGAGGAGAGAAAGAGACCGGGGGCGGAAGAGAATCGGGGAGTGATGCCTGGAAAGCCTATATGAGAAGGCAGACCAATACAATAAACTATGGAAAAGATCTTCCCCTGGCCCAGGGAATTGAGTTTAATTAAATTTTGGAAGGAGAAATAAAATGATGAATGCTATTTTCAGCATACCATTGCCCAAGAATGAGCCTGTTTATGATTATGAAAAGGGATCAAAGTCCAGACAGCTCTTAAAGGAAGCAATAAAGGAAATAAAAAGCCAGGAAATTGAGATTCCCCTTATAATAGGGGGCAAAGAGATTTATACCGGGCGGACCAAAAAGGCTGTAATACCCCATGAACACAGTCATACCCTTGCCACCTTCCATCAGGCCACTGAAAAAGAAATAGGCATGGCGGTAACTGCAGCCCTTGAGGCAAAAAAAACCTGGAACAAACTGACATGGCAGGACAGGTCGGCCATATTTCTCAAGGCAGCTGAACTGCTGTCCACGAAGTACAGGTATGTTTTCAATGCAGCAACCATGCTGAATCAGAGCAAAACAGCCCATCAGTCTGAAATAGATGCCGTGGCTGAGCTTATTGACTTTTTCAGGTTTAATACATACTATATGCAGGAGATCTATAAATGCCAGCCAATTGCAAATACAAAGGGCGAGTGGAATATGACAGACTACAGGCCCCTGGAGGGTTTTGTTTTTGCCGTTACTCCCTTTAATTTTACCTCAATTGCGGGAAACCTTCCTTCAGCGCCGGCGATTATGGGAAATGTAGTACTGTGGAAACCTGCTTCAACCGCAGTATTATCAGCCTGGTATATAATGAAGCTTCTGCGGGAGGCAGGGCTTCCGGATGGTGTAATAAATTTTATTCCCGGTAAAGGCTCTGAAATAGGATCGGCAGTTATGTCGGACAGGAACCTTGCAGGTATTCATTTTACCGGTTCAACCGGTGTATTTAACACCATGTGGAAAACTATCGGGGTCAATATGGCAAAGTACAGGTCTTATCCCAGGATAGTGGGCGAAACAGGCGGAAAGGACTTTATCATTGTGCACAACAGCATTGAGGGGGTTAAGGAGGCTTCCGTGGCTGCAGTGAGGGGGGCTTTTGAGTATCAGGGGCAGAAGTGCAGTGCGGCCTCCAGAATTTATCTGCCGGCTTCACTGGCCAGGGATATCCTTGATGAAATGACAGGGATGCTGAAGGAGATAAAGGTAGGCTCTACTGAGGATTTCAGTAATTTCATGGGTGCGGTCATTGATGAAGCCAGTTTTGACAATACCATGAGATACATTGGTATTGCTGAAAAAAGCACCGAGGCGGAGATAATATTCGGCGGCAAGGGGGATAAATCAATGGGGTATTTTATCCAGCCCACAGTAATACTTGCAAAAGATCCCCGTTTTATTACCATGGAGGAGGAGATCTTCGCGCCAGTTCTCACAGTTTATGTCTATGAGGATGAAAAATATATGGATACCCTGAGGCTATGCGATGAAACATCCCCCTATGCGCTGACAGGGGCTGTATTTGCAAAAGACAGGCAGGCAATAAACCTGGCAAAGGATATTTTGAAAAATTCAGCCGGCAATTTTTATATCAATGACAAGCCCACCGGAGCAGTTGTCGGCCAGCAGCCCTTCGGAGGGGCAAGGGGCAGTGGAACCAATGACAAGGCGGGAAGCTATCTTAATCTTGTTCGTTGGACTTCTCCCCAGACAATAAAAGAGACCTTCGTGCCTCCGGCCGATTACCGCTATAATTTCATGGATTAATAAAAAAAGGATGCATACCGGGATAGATATCCCGGTATGCATTGGTACTATTATATTTCCTTGAAATGCAGTTTTTAGATGATATTCTGTAAGCATGATTCAAATACCCCCGCATATAAAAAAGCTTGCTGAACCCCCGATAATGAGGGTTAAGGAGTGGAAGAAGCTTTTATCCACAGCAGGGAGGGATATTATAGATCTAGGGCAGGCAGTTCCCAGCTATCCTCCACCCCCGGCTGTGATAAGACAGATTGCATTCCTTGCAGGGGAACCGGGAAGCTATTTCTATTCCCCGGACCAGGGCATTGAAGAAGTTTTAAAGACTGTTGCAGATTTCTACGAACAGAGCTATGATGCATCGGTTTCAAAGGAAAACATCATCCTTACAGCAGGGGCGAACAATGCCTTTTCTTCAATGGTATGGTCACTTTTTACCCGGGGTGACGAGATACTGGTTCCTGAGCCCTATTATTTCAATCATGTAATGATGCTTGAGGCATCCGGCTGTATACCCCGCTTTGTTCCTGCAGGGGAAAGTGAGGGTTTTCATCCCTCCATTGAAAGAATGGAAAAAGCTATTAATGAAAAAACCCGGGCCCTTGTGCTGGTCACTCCCCATAATCCCACCGGTTTTACTGCTCCTTCCGGATACCTTGAACATCTGTATGCCTGGTCAGTGAAGAGAAATCTGTTTCTTATCCTTGATGAAACCTACCAGGATTTCAGCTCAGAGCCCGGTACCGCTTCTTTTCTTCTAAGAAAGCCAGGCTGGGAGGAAAACTTGATACATCTTTATACCTTTTCCAAATCTCTTAGCCTCTCAGGCATGCGGGTTGGGATACTTATGGCAGGACCTCGAGTAATAAAGGAGGTCCTGAAGATTCATGACTGCAACCTTATATGCGCGCCGGTATTAGCCCAGAAGGCTGTTGCCTTCGGATTAAGGCATGAAATACCCTGGCTTGATGAAAAGGTAAGGGATATGAAAAACCGGATTGAAAGCTTTATCCTTGAATTTAAGGCTGTCAGGCAGGGTTTCAGCCTGGTTTGTTACGGGGCTTTCTTTGCCTATATCAGACATCATTTTCCCTTTTCCTCCTGGAAAGTGGCTGAAAGCCTGGCAAAAAGGGAAAATATCCTGTGTGTTCCCGGAGAAGCCTTTGGAATAAATCAGGGTAATTACCTGCGCTTTGCCCTGGGAAATGTTGAAAAATCCTGTTTCGGTGATCTAATGCTCAGGCTTAACCGGTTTACCCCATAAGGTTGATATCTGACTCGTTAAAAATCTCCTTAACCCTGCATAAGCCATAAATTATGCCTGAAGAAAGAAAATAAAAAGCCCCCTCGCCTGCTATTAATATATGCATACAGCAGCGGGCGGAGGGGGCTTTTTACAGCCCTTGCGGGCTAGTTTTTATCTTTATAGGCCTTCAATACTTCTATTACATAGTCAATATCTGCAGGGGTATGGTCACCATTTATCTGGAAACGTATCTCCTCATCCCCTTTGGGTACAACCGGGTAGTTCAGCCCTGTGGCCAGGATGCCGTTATCAGTCAGCCATTTTACTATCTCTGATGTCTTCTTGGTGTCTCTTACCATCAGGGGTGTTACCGGATGGGGTCCCGGGATGGTCTCAAATCCGTTGTCAACAAGACCTTTTTCAAAGCGCCGGGTCATATCCTTTACATGCCTGAGGATTTTTAAGCCTTCAGGGCTTTCCAGTATGTCCAGGACTTTCATAACAGCAGTGGTTTCACCAACAGTTATGGGATTGGAGTAAATATACATGGGGGCTGTCTGTCTTAGAAACTCAGTCAGGGCCCTGGAACCTACCACATAACCGCCGTTGACTCCGAAAGCCTTGCCAAGGGTTCCGAT
>CAYSKJ010000121.1:0-10244 GCA_964431655.1 uncultured bacterium
GGACTAAGCTATTCTTAGAATACAGGCACATGCTTACCGTGAAGATCTGTGTTCAATATTAAAATTATGGAGATTCATATTTCTTTTCCCGGATATACTTCAGACAGATATCCTGGATACAAGATCAGCATAAATTGGAAATAGCTGAGAGGCTATACCCTGATGAGAAATAAATAACAATACTATACCTTCAGGTGCGGAACATCGGCAGCTGAGCCGTCTGTCTCTGCCGTTTCTAATTTTGACCACTGCAGAGACCTGGTATATTTTATGCTACCAGCTGAATTAGACCTCAGGCCTGTTCAGTTAACTGCTCAATTAGCCATAAGGAACAGCAGGTATTCTGTCTATATCACATCTGTCTAAGCATTGCATCAAATAGAGAGTTCATTATTTCAATTCCATTCGGTTTTTGTGCGATCTTTAATATATCTGCCCTTATGCTTCCGATCCCGTAGTGGCCAAGAGAGCCTACATCGCTGATAAAAGGTCTTGTATCATCATCCACAAGCTCATTGTATGTGCAGAAATCACCTTTAAGGTAAAACTGTACAGGATCACCCTGGGTCGAGGCAAATGATCCTATCTGTTTCCTGCTCCATGTAATATTATAGAACTTTTTGCCTGCGCTGAGGAGACTAAACTTATTACCATGATGCCATTTAGATTTATTGCTGCGGAAGAGAGCAAATACCTTCTTTATCATGTCAATATCGCTTTTGTCCTTCATGTTTTCCAGGATCATCTCCTGCAGTTTTTTCCAGTCCTCCTCAAGGCCTATATACCTTGCAGAAGTCAGGTTAGCATCCACCATCATCTTAAATATAGGGGCAAATTCTTCCTGGCTTATCGTACCGTCCCCGTTAGAATCAATTAATGCAATATATTCATCTATAAAGCCTGTTATGTTGCTCATGGTCTCCTCCGGGTTGTGCACCCTTTTTAGCAGTGTTTTCATTCCTTTCAGCTTCTCAAGGTAATCAAAATCCTGCATCAGGGACAACCCATTAAGATTGGGCTCCTTAGAGAAATGTACAAAAAGCTCCGGCCATGCAAGCTGCATACAGCTGAGCGGATAGAGTATCCTAGCATCTGCCATGCTCCACTCTCTCCGTGTTCCTTTCTCCCTGGAATTCACCCACTGCGACTGGACGACCATACGGAGAAGATTGGCATAATTAACGGCACGCTTGATGCTTCTGGGATTATTGCCTACCGTGAGCTGAGTGATATTGGTGAAAAATTCAGCTTCTGATTTTGTGATTGTTCTTGCACGGGTCTTTAAAAAGTACTGGTCCCTCTCCTCCCCCTCTATCTGCTCATAAGTATCCTTCTCAGGAGAATAATTCCAGCCCAGCAGAGACATCACATACTTGTCAATCTCGTAGGATATAGAGGGCATCACGAAGGGCACCTGGATAATCTTATCAAAATAGCTTTTTCCCTGCAGTTCCTGCGCTGACCTTCCCAGTTTCTCTATCATACCGCTCTGAATAACTGAATAATCAACAGCCATTACAAATATGCATGATTCTACATCCAGAAAGTTCTTTATTGCCTCGAGAAACTCCAGGGCTTTTACAGGCTTTATGCGGTCCAGGTCATCTACCATGATTATAAGCCTGTCCCTGTTATCAACGACTAAAGCTTTGACAAGTTTAGAAAATTCATCTTTCATCTGCCTTATTTTAATTACAATGTCATCATCAGTAAAACTGCCTTCTTCATCCTCCACAGCTGCCTGCAGATCAAGACCGCTGTGCTCTTTTATAACCTGATTGCCCAGTTTTGTAATAAATCTGCTGAACGACTTTATGGCTGTTTTCAGTTTTTCGTTTTCTTTTATATTCTTGAGGCTTTCGAGTTCCTGTATTTCAGCCATTATGCCTTTTAGTATTGACAGCCCAAGATACTGTTCTCTGTTGAACTGGGAATACTGCCATGTGTTAAAATATATAACATGATATTTAATCTTTCTGCTGCATGCGTTATTAAGCATTTCCCTTACCATGTTAAGCATACTGGTCTTGCCAATTCCCCAATCTCCCTGGATACCTATGGTAATAGGCGTCTCACAGCTTATAATGAATCTTGTCAGGACATCTGCATACATTGAGACCCCTAATGCTTCATCCTCCGAATACTGCACCGGAACATCTATTAGTCTGGACCTGGACATACCATCCTCCTTATTTTATATTTATAGAAATTACATTCAATTAGCCGGATCTGAAAATTCCTGTCAAACAAAGGCTATCAATATTATCCCGGAATTTTGATATAATCTTAAATTCACCCTCCCAAGAATTATAAATGTTATAACATGAGAAGCAATTTTTTACAATAAATTTTAGAAAAATTATTGGATATTATCTGAACTGGATATTTATATCCAGGAGCCCAGGTAAATAAGATGGTTCTGATGATTTATCCATAATGGATAATGATTTAAAATATGCTAAATATCTTTGAATCATAAATTTTATTACAAATTGATTAGTATTTATGATAACCTGTCATTATGATAGGAAAGGGGGGTTAATATGAAAGTAACACACCTTTTTCACAGCGGGATACTTGTTGAGACAGAGAACAGGCAGATATTCTTTGATGCTGTATCTGATATTTCAGAGCTGATAGACATTGGAAAGGAGGTATTCTTCTTTGTCAGCCACTCTCATCCCGACCATTTTGCACAGGAGATATTCAGATACAGAGGCCCCGGGACATTCTATATCCTTTCCGATGATATAGAGACCCGAGGTGATGATATACTTATGGTTAAAGAAAATAATAATTATGAATACAGGGGTATAAAGATCTCTACCTATGCATCTACAGACCTGGGAGTGGCTTTCATGGTTAATACTGATGGAAAATCCATATTCCATGCAGGGGACCTGAACTGGTGGCACTGGGAAAATGATTCAGAAGAGGCCCGGAAGCAGGAAGGGCACAGTTTCAGAGAGATTGCAGACTCTATACCCGTAAAGATCGATATTGCCTTCATACCGGCTGACCCGAGGCTGGGGGATGCATATTTCTGGGCTGTTGAGTATTTTCTTCAGAATAAGGACATAGGGCATCTGATCCCTGTTCATTTCGGGGATAATTTTGAGATAACAGGGCGTTTAAGAAGACAGCTGGGGGACAAGAGGATAATTACTGTGGAGAGGAGAAACCAGCCGGTGCTGGAGCAGGTTTCCAGAATCTGTACTTAAGCAGGGTATATACTGCTGTAAAGGCGTCGTGCCACTTTATCTTTTTGCCTTCTCTGCTGTTGCGTGCATGGTAGCTTACCGGTATTTCCATTATACGGCAGTTCATCCTTGCGCTTTTTGCAACCACTTCCGGACAGAATTCAAATCCCTTTGACCTTATGTCAAATCTTTTGAATATATCAGTTTTGAAAAGCTTGTAGGCTGTGGCCTCATCGGTCAGGGAAAGGCCGTATATCAGATTGGCGGTGATGGTTAGTATCTTATTTGCCAGGAGATACTGGAATTTCATGTTATTAATGGATCCCAGAAACCTTGAGCCAAAGACAATGTCTGCCTTATTGCTGATGATGGGCTGTATCAGGCTTTTATAATCAGCTGTATCGTATTCAAGGTCGGCATCCTGTATTATAACCATATCCCCTGTTATATGGGGTATAGCCTTCTGGATGGCTTTGCCTTTGCCCTGGCGGTTTTTGCAGTATACAGCTTTTATTGTACTGTGACTTGAAGCCATGGAGTTTATTATTGCGGATGAGGAGTCGGTTGAGCCGTCATCCACTGCTATTATCTCTTTTTCTGCAGGCAGGTCCAGCAGTAGAAGGTTTTGCAGGACTGTCCCTATTGTCTCTTCTTCATTCAGGACCGGTATTATAATTGAGAGCTTCATTCAGATACTGCTATCCGGTTTTATCATCATGCATAAAGCCTACATGTAACCGGCATTATTTGTCAATTATTTACCAGGACCATAAAATAAGCATAAGGAAGGCAATGCCGGATATAATTAAAAGAAAGGTAAAATAACGGGGCCGGTAGATAAATTCAATGTGGTATTTGCCGGGTTTTTCAATAAAAATACCCTTAAAGGCATGATTGACCCTGAAGTACCGGGCGGGCCTGCCGTTTACCCTGGCAATGAAATCACCTTTGTAATATGTTTCAGAGAGGACAGCTATTCCCTTTCGGGGAGCATTGATATAAAAGGATGTCTTATTGTTTGTAAGCGTATAATCATGAGCGGGTACAATGATCCGGTCTTTCTGGCAATCTGATATGCCTGGAAAGGCAGCGGTGCTGTCACTGCCTGCCTGGACGGCAGAGAAAGGCCTGCCGTCTCCTTTTTTTATCATATCAATGAATTCCCGGGGCTCCGAGTAGAGACTGCAGGCGCTGGTAAAAAAGGCCCTCGGCCATACAGAGGTACTGGAATATACATCAAGGTCAGACTGATTCAACAGTTTAAGGCCGTTAACTGTACCGGAGGAATGATCCTGAAGGTAATATTTCACATTAAGCATGTCATAAACCGGCTTTAATTCTTCTAGTGATCCTTCTTCAATTACTGTAATGATAATCCTGCCATTGATCTTTATTCCTGAACTGTCAATAAAATCAGCATAATATCTATTCCTTAAGCCGTCCACTCCCCCGATGCTCTCAATCCCGTATACCCCGTTATAGCCGGAGAACAGTATCCTGCCGAATCCGGCGGTCCTGTGGGGGGCTGATCTGTCATCCCGGATATAATCAATTGCCTTTGAGGGGGCCAGAAGATCGGTACGCAGGCCGGGTATCATCAGATGATCATCAAATATCCCGTGATAGTGCATTCCGGACCTGTAGTGGAAGATAATCATGCATATAATCAATAACAGAAGCATTAAAGGCCTTTTTAAGGAAATTTTCCTTAATGCAGGCGGGCAAAAAACAAAAGCAAAGAACAGCAGGGCAAGGTTGATGCAGAAGAAGGCGCTTTCCCCTGCTGTTTTTGTGCCTGCAAAGTAGAGCACCAGCAGTAGAATAAACCCTGACAGGGTAAATATATACCTGCGAAGGAAGCTGTCCCGGGGGCTTTTCCAGAGTGCTTTAATCCCGTAGGAGGACAGAAGTATTATGTAGATTACCAGGACACAGGAAAAGGTGTTATTTATATGATGGATATTGCGGATAAAGGGGATCTTAACAATAAGGCCCGCGGGGATAATGCCGAATACCAGGCTGAAAGGCAGAAGGGCGCTTAAAAAGACCCCTTTGTAAATCTTATCCCTTTTAATCAGGTCCCTGAAGCCGGTTAGAGAATATAAAAATCCCATCAGTATGAAGAAATTTACAGCTGGATTGTAGACCCAGGATAAAGGGTGGATCTGCCTTAAGAAAATCTCATCAAAGAAGCCTGCCAGAGAGCTCAAAGGCAGCTGTACAGCTGAAGGGGCATCATAATCCGTGCTTGACTGCCCCAGTGTTCTGATAAATGTAATCCAGATAAAGGAGCTTGAGAGCATAAAAATAATAAATATTAATATCAGGGGAAGAAATCTCTGCGGTTTAAGCCTCTCTTTGCCGGAGAGCAGAAATACGGTGAGTCCGGCCAGGTTAAGAAGCAGAAGGAGTATATATGCTTCTTTTACCGTTCCGCTGGTGATAAGCAGCCAGCTGGCTGCAAAAAGGCCGGTAATTGATGATCTGATGGATTTTTTGGAGGCGGCCTCAGTAAATTTAAACCAGAAGTATAATATCCATGGTGAATAGCAGAGGCTGAAAAAGGCGGGATGATTGAACCTGAAGACAAAAAAGCCTGTAAAGGCTGATGAGAACACCATAAGGAGCGAAGCGGGGAGATGCCTTAATGAAACAAATACAAGCATGCCGATACCGAAGGTAAAGAGAAATTTTGCCAGCAGGAATTTTATATCCCAGGAGACAGCAGTATCATTGAACAGCATAACAAGCGCATGAAGGGGGTCTCCAAGCATCGACTGCCCCTGGCCTGTCAGGGATGTTCCGCATGAATTGTACCGGTTATACAGGGGCAGTTCAAAATGCTCTTTAAGAGCCCTTTTCTGGATAACTGAATAAGGAAGGTGCTGCCACATCATTGCACCGACATCGGAGCCAGGAGGGCATGATATGCGTGTCTCATTGTAATCCGGAAGGGCAGGCCTGTCATCATAGAGAAGACAGGCGCCGCATCCGGGAGAAACAAAGCTTCTTTGTGAGAAGACCACCGGAAAGGCGCTCATTGCCACTGCCAGGACAGACATCAAGAGGATCAGGGCTGAGGGATGCTGAGAAAAGAAGCAATGACACCTGTAAAAGACTGACCTTAATGAATAAAACAGAAATAAAGAAACGGCAGATACTATAAAGAACCATGATAGCATTTCCGGAAGAATGAAATTAATATCCGGCCTGAGGTCCAGGGGTGTATCAAGGACTGCTGAGAGAAAAGGGTCCCCTGCATCAGCGGTGATTATCCGGTACCCCTTTATATCTTTATGAAAAGCAATGTCATTCTCCGGATTAAGCCGGGAAGAGGGGATAATTATGCTTTTCTGCCCGGGGACAGATATTTTAATATCAGAGATATGGACGGCTGAGGGCCTGTCAATGGGATCAAGCCTTACAGCCCTTAATCTGCCGAAGGGTATCCTTATATGGTATGGGACCGGCCTGTCTGACTGTTCTGTGATGAAACTTGCCGAATCTTTTTCAGTGAAGCCGTTTCCCAGGTCATAGAATACCTGGGCTGTCCCTTTTATGGATGCCTGGATCTCCAGATCAAGGTGACTGCAGAAACGTTCCTGAAGAGGAGTAAAGATGAAGAGCATGATTACAGCAAGAATGGAAAAAATTAGAACTGCTGTTATTTCATTTATTGTAATACGGGCTTTCATATCATCAGAATCCGGTACAATACTTATAAAGCTTCAGGACTGGAAAAAATACAAGAAAAAAATATCTTCCCTGAGAGCTGTCCGGTAAGACTCTTTTTCTTTGATTTATGCCTTCATGTATGGCATGCTTCTGCTGAAAAACTCAGCAGGGGGCTAAGGCATACTGAATGCCAGCAAAAAGTGTCATAGATGAGACTGCTTTTTCAGACCGTATTTTCAGTATTTATTCCGGCAAATGCAGTCTATGCATCAATATAGGAGCATCTGCTCCGGATACCCATAAGAGGACTATAGCCTTTGAGCCGGTTTTTGCAGATCCGGGTGCGGATGGGATTAATCTGCAGAAAGTCAGGGTATATCATCCCGGACCGGAATCGGTAATTCAGGCAGACAGGCTGATATCGGATATCAAAAAGCAGAGACCGGGCAGTATTGCTCTCAGAATTGATGTTCCGCGGGCAGGATCAGGCATGTTAAAATACCTGGCAGGTGCATTTAATGAATATCAGGTCATGCTCATAAAAATGGAAGCCTCAGGTGACCTGTCTGTTATTGATTTTCTGTCAGGCATGGGGTTCTGCCTTTATGCTGTCGATGATAAAAACTCCATTCTTTACCCGGTGGATAAAAATAAGCCTTATTTGCTGAAATACTCTGATCAGACTCTGAATATCCTGTGCATCAAAAATAAAAGACCGCTGTCCATTGTCTTTTTTTCCCATTCCCCCGGACTCGGCGGAGCTGAGAGGTCCCTTTCGGACCTCATTGAGGGGCTTTGCGCAGAAGGAGTCCTGTGCTGGTGCGTCCTGCCGGAGGACGGCCCCCTGGCCCTGAGGCTTAAAGAGGCCGGGTGCAGTCTGATTTCATTGAAAGATACGGATAAGCTCAAATGGTGGTGGGTAAAAGACAAAAAAACCGATGCGGTATCATACATTGATACTATGGATACCCTCAATGATACCCTTATACCGGAATTGAAAAAAATAGCTCCGGATATTATAATAAGCCAGACCATTGTTTCGCCCTGGGGGGCGGTATGTGCTGATATACTCGGCGTGCCCCATGTCCTTTCAGCCAGGGAATACGGAGAGCTGGACCATATTTTTGATTTTGAATTCGGCTTTGATGAGAGCATGGAAGCATTCTATCAGGCCAGCCAGGCAGTTTTCTGCGTTACACGGGATGTAGCCGATACCCTTTTCGGGGATGACAAAAAAAATAAGTGCGGGATTATCTATGCAGGCCCGGCAATAAAAAAAGAAGATATCGGCAAAGGCACTGAAAAGGGTATTAAGACGGTAAATATAGGGATTTTCAGCTCAATACACAGAAATAAGGGCCAGATTGACCTGATAAAAGCCCTTCCTGAAATAATCAGAAGAGAGAAAAATATAAAAGTATTCATTGCAGGCTTTATAAATGATGAGGATTATTATGAGGAGATACTGAGAGAGATCCAGCTTTCCGGATTACAGGATCACATTGAGCTTTTTGAATTTACTGATAATCCCTATCCCCTGATGAATAATATGGATATTGTCGTTTCCTGTTCTGCAAGAGAGGCCCTGGGACGCAGTCTGCTGGAGGCAGTCATGCTTGGAAAGCCGGTTATATATGCAGATGCGGGAGGGCCTAAGGAAATCTTTACGCCGGATATCCACGGCCTGGCATACAGATCAGGAGACTTTGCTGAGCTTGCAGAAAAGGTGCTTTCAACCATTAATAATAAAAATGAAACAGAAAAAAGGGTCATTCAGGCAGAAGAATATGTAAAGGAGCGGTTCAGCATTGAAAACTATGCAGGCAGGGTGCTTCAGAGGCTTATGGAAATAAAAGGCAAAAAGACCCGGACCGGGAATAGCATGCTTAAACTGCTGACAGGCAGGAATATCCCTTCTTCCTTCCGCTGTAAGATGTATTATGCAGGCCAGGGCCAGGATTTCTCCGAGGAGAGAGCACTGCTGTCCAGGGAGGATATCAGTTTCGGGTATTTCACCGCTGAGTTTGCCATGCCTTGCGGAGGGTATGAAAAATTCAGGTTTGACCCGGTTGAGAACTGCCCTGTTGAGCTGACCATATATGATATTTCAGTGAAAAATTCAGAAATATCCGGTATAGAATGCTCCAACGGCCTGGAATTATCAGAGCATACCTGGGTATTTTACCATAATGACCCCCAGATATTCTTCCAGAGCAGTGTAAAAGAAAAAACAGCAATTGTCATCAGGGGAGAGATAAAAAGGGTACATGCAGGGCCATGCATTGATATCCTCAACAGCAGACTGAAACACAGCAATGCGGTTATTGCGGAAAAAAGCTCTTTTCTTGAGCAGGTCAAAGAAAAGCTTGCAGAGAGAGAAAGAAGCGAATCACAGCTGAGGCTGAAATCAGGCCAGATCAGCACCCTGCTGATCAATACGGGCAGTGCTTTAAGGCAAATCAGCAGGCCCATCGACCTGAAAGACGGAAATTTCGATTATGTATTTGATCTATCCGGTTACGGCAATAATAAAAGATTCAGGTTTGCGCCTTTCAGGGGCCGATGGTCCAGAATACTGGTCAAAAGAATCTCATCTGCTGATGGCTATGACCCTAAATACCTTCTGCCCAATGAGGGCATAGAATCAAACGGGCTCTTTTGCTCTGACGGATATATTGAATTCAGGACATTTGCCCCTTTGATCCGCTTTGAATTCCCTTACAGCCCTCAGAGGATCTATATATCCATTAATGTAGAGCTTTACAGCTATTCTGACACAGACCGGATATTCAATATTTATGACCAGGAGCTCATTGAGACAGGCAGAGAACTCCAGCAGTCACGCGAAGACCTGGAAAGCAGGGGTGCAGAATGCAGGAGAATGGAGGCTCAGCTCCGGCAGAGAGAGGCAGAGCTGAAAAGGAAAATCTCTGAACTGAGAGAGAGAGACACTGAGCTTGAGCATACCCGCCGGGAACTGGTATCAATATATATGAGCAGATTCTGGAAGTGGACCAGGCCTCTCAGGAAATTAACAAAAAGAATCAGAGAATTCTTATGATGAAATCAAAAAAGCAATACAGGCTGTTGAAAGAAAGCAGGCTTTTTGATGAGGTGTATTACCTGCTAAAAAACCCGGATATCAGGCACAGGGACTGCGATGCCGATGCATTAAGCCATTTTATTTCCCACGGGTGGAAGGAAAAGCGCAATCCCTGTCTCCTTTTTGATATAAGCTATTATCTGCTGTCTTTTCCTTTCAATGGCAAGCCGGCAATGAACCCCCTTCTCCATTACCTGGAATCAGGATGGAAAGAAAACAAAAATCCCCACCTCTTCTTCAATACCAGATACTACCTTGATACTAAC
>CAYSKJ010000122.1:0-10190 GCA_964431655.1 uncultured bacterium
AGCTATGGAATGATGAAGGGTACCGCTGGCGGAAAACATGAGTTTTTCAAGCAGCGGGTGCTTGAAATCCAGAAGCTCAAGAAGCTTCATGTCTGTGGACAGCTTGAATATCCACTCAAAAAGGGGAATCAGGGTATTGATCAAAACATAAGTACTGAAACCGGATACGATGACCATCAGAAGGGTGAACCCCATGGTCAGAAGGGTGTAGTTCTCAGTTATGAGGCTGTTCAGCACAGCTGAACAGGACTGGAGCAATATCATTATAAGAACGCTCTTTATGTAGAAATTCTTTTTCTGTACCATGTATTTCAGGATGGATGCTGATGCAACACAGATAAAGATGTAAACAATCTGGTAGCTGTTCAGCCTGAACAGGAATATATAGAAACAAAGCTGGAATATGCCGAAGCTGAAGGCAGACTTTGAGTTAAGGAGGACTGAAAGCATCAGCACTCCGAAGCCATAGGGCAATGCATATAGATAATAATCCTGTATTATGAAAGGTTCTCTTTCAAAAGCTGAAGTCAGCAGGCTGTAAAAGCTCCATAGCAGATTGATAATGACTATATTTATCAGAAACATGGCAAGTATCATCAGGTAATTGTAATAACTGGACAGGGCATGCCAGGGATGGAAGAACAGCAGGATAAAAAAGAAAAGAACGGAAATCAGCCCTGAATAGATAAAAAAATAAAAATACTGGGAGTAGGTTGCTTTTTCCTGGGATATCCTCCTGTTTATCTCATCCAGCAGCATTACCTGTATCTCGCTCGCCCTCTCCCCTTCCCCGATTATCTTTTCCCCTGTCTTTTTGGAGAAAAACACCTTGGGGATACTCGTTATTGTTTCATTCTTAATCTTCTCTGATTCAGCTCTGTTGAGTGTGATGTTCGGTTCGGCAATGTGATTGATAATCTTATATATCAGTATCTTTACGGGGTATTTAAATTCCAGCAGAAATATATCCACATTGGTTTTTAAGCTGTCCTGTATATTGTTTAAGTCCAGAATGTCTGCGAAGATATTAATTTCTTCCATCCTTTCATCGGTAATATTCCTTAGCATTATCCCTGTATTTGAGTGCCTGTTCAATTCCGTTTTGTCCCTTATGATCTTCCGATCATAGATAAAATCAATTATCTCACTGTTCAGGAAGGAGGAAAACCTGTCCCCATGTCCGCTGGATATTATATCAAACAGCTGTTTTAGCTCATTTACAGAGATATCAATACCGTATTCCTTTATAATAATAGGATTGAGCTCTTCAAAGCTTATTCTGGGTATTTCATCCCTGCCCTGGTGTTCATCCGCCAGGGTCTGGAAATAACTGGAAAGAAACTTGAAAAAGGAGTTAATATAGCTTTTTTTTAGCCCGGACAATGAGGTGTCATAATCATAAACTGGAGGAATAGATGCGAGTTTTTCCTCTATTTTTCTTGCGGTGGTCTTTTTGTCCTCGATCTCTATATCAAAGGGGGCTTTAATATTTTCTTCCGATATCTCGCCAAAATTGAGTTTATAGGTGCTGAAGCTGTCTTTGGGAATCAGGAAATAGGAAATGATCAGGGCAAAGGGAAGCAGAAAGGCAAAATAATGCAAAAGCTTCTTTGTAGGTATTTTTTCTGCATTTTTTATCTGTATAAGATTCTTTGTACTGCTGTGGTATTTTTCAAACTTAAAGGAATCCAGGCTTTCTTTGAAATTATATAAATTGTGGTAATGGTCTTCCATTATTTTTTATCGGGTCTTTTGTATTTTTCATAGGCATCCACTATATCCTGTACCAGCCTGTGCCTGACCACATCCTTTTTATTAAAGAACATAAAACCAATGCCTTTTATATCCTTCAGTATGGACATAACCTCTACCAGCCCTGAGGTCTGATGCTGAGGCAGGTCTATCTGCGTTATGTCGCCTGTTATTATCATCTTGGAATTGAATCCCATCCTTGTCAGGACCATTTTCATCTGTTCAGGGGTTGTATTCTGTGCTTCGTCCAGGATAATGAAGCTTGAATTGAGGGTACGCCCCCTCATATAAGCCAGGGGTGCTACCTCTATAACATTGCGCTGAAAATATGTCTGGAGTTTATCAGCAGGTATCATGTCATGCAAGGCATCATAGAGAGGCCTCAGATAAGGATTGATTTTCTCCATTAAGTCCCCCGGAAGGTAACCCAGCTTCTCTCCTGCCTCGATTGCAGGCCTGGTCAGTATAATCCTCTTTATATTCTCGCAATGCAGGTATTTAAGAGCCATGGCGACAGCAAGGTATGTTTTTCCGGTTCCTGCTGGCCCGATGGAAAAAACAATATCGTTTTCAATTATCCTGTCAATATAGAGCTTCTGGTTGTAGTTCTTTGCCTTTATCGGGCTTTTTCTGGTCTTCAGCTCTATGCAGTTATCAATAAGGTCAAAAAATGCCTCTTCTTCCTTATTATCAGAACTTTCATAACTTTCTATCAACATATCTAATCCTGATGTTATATTATTATTTTTATTAATATCAAGATATTTTATCATATCCAGGATTATCTTAACAGCTCTGCTGACATTGTTTTCCTCTCCAGCCACAATAAGTTCATTATGCCTCAGAAACACGGATACCATGTATCTGCTGCGGATATGGTCCAGGTGCATATCCTCACTGCCGAAAAGGCTGTCAAGGTTTTTGCAGTTTGAAATATCTATTGAGTATTCATACATAATATGTAAATTATTATAAATAATCCTGCAGTATGCTGACTACAGGCCCAGCGACCCTGCCGGCTTTTCCCCGTATGTGTACGAAGCATTCAGAAGAGGGCGTTTTTTCTATATTTATTTCTATAACCAAAGCACCGTTTTTAAGGGCCAGAATGGGGAAATAAGCTGCAGGATAAACCATGAGGGATGTTCCGGCTACTATGAGAATATCGCATTCCATGGCTCTGAAGGCAGAGTCAAGGATGTCAGGGTCCAGCGCTTCACCGAACCATACTACCCTGGGCCTGAGAATTTTACTGCAAGCAGGGCATCTGGGCGGTATATTGTCCAGGGGGGCTTCGGGAAGCTGAAGGCTGGTATTGCATTCAATGCAGAAGGCCTCCCGTAAATTTCCATGAAGTTCCAGAATATTGACGCTTCCTGCTTTACTATGAAGACCGTCGACATTCTGGGTACACAGGGTATATTTCCTGTTCTTTCTGATAAGAGCGTTCTCAAGTTCTGCCAGGGCGTAATGTCCGTCATTGGGAGAGGTCTTCATAACTTCAAGACGCCTTTGTTCATAAAACTCCCATACCAGCAAAGGGTTCCTGAGAAAGCCTTCATAGGTTGCAACGTCTTCAACCCTGTGATTCATCCAAAGGCCGTCATTGTTCCTGAAAGTCGCAATACCGCTTTCTGCGGAGATACCTGAACCGGTAAGGACAGCCACCCTGTCAATTATTCCCTTTTGTTCCAGGGCATTTCGCAGGAGTTTATAGGGCATTATGATTTCTCATGACTCAAAGGATATTGAAAGAACCTTTGATATACCCTTTTCTTCAGAGGTAATTCCATAAATATAATCACCTATGGTCATAGTTTTACGGTTATGGGTAATTATAAAGAACTGGGTATTCTTTGAAAATTCCTTAACAAGCTCAACAAATTTGACAGTGTTTATCTCGTCCAGAGAGGCATCAACCTCGTCAAGGAAGCAAAAAGGGCTCGGGCGGTACATAAAAAGGCTGAATATCAGTGCCAGGGCTGAGAGTGCCTTTTCACCCCCGGAAAGCAGGTTTATCTTGCTTATATTTTTCCCGGGGGGGGTTATAAGTATATCCGGGAAAGGAATCGGAAGATCATCATCAGTATTCTCATTTGCTAGAAGATTTATCTGGGCGCTACCTCCATTGAACAGCTTTTTAAATATATTTTTGAAGTTCTTTTCAATAGTATATATGGTATTATGGTACCTGTCAAGGGCTTCAGCATTTGTTTTTTTTATCAGCTGGCCCAGCTCTTTTATTGCACTGGAGATATCTTCGATCTGGGTTAAATAGTCCTGGTATTTTGCATTCTCCCTGTCGTATTCCCTGATAGCCAGCGGATTAATTTCTCCAAGATCGGAAAGGCGGATGTCAATGTTTTTTAGGCGGCTTCTGTATCCATCGTATGCAGCATCATTTATCTTTATGTCAAGCTCATAGCTGTAAAGATCATCCTCATGATAACCTTTATCAATAAATTCGTTTTTAGTCATATCCAGGATAGTTTTGTCCTTTTCATGAGAGATTTCTATCCTGTGCAGGGATTCATGCAAATCTCTGGACTTTTCCTTCTGCTTCTCAATAAGATCAGCAATATAATCAAGTTCTTTCTGTGCGCTGGCCTTCTGCTTCATGAAGGATTTCTTTTCTTCTCCTATCTGGGATATCTTCTTCTTTACCAGGGACTGCTCATTATGAAAAAATACCAGCTGTTCCCTGAGGGATAGAACAAGCTCCTGTATATCGCCTATTCTCTGCTGTATGGATTCATGGCTTTTGATATTCCCTGCCATAGTATCTCTGGATGCAGCTATGCCTTTTGATAGAAATTCAATTTCATTTTTAAGGGTTTTTGACTCATACTCAATCTCCTGGAGCCTGGATGCACTGTTATTAAGCTCAATCAGAAGGGTTTCCTCCTCCAGTTTTTTCGTATCAAGACGGGATAAAAGAATCCTATGTTTTTCTTCTTTCTTATTAAGAGCCTCCTGATCCCTGCCAAATATCCCGGTAAGCTTTTTTATCTGTTCCTTATTGCTTAAGCATTCTTCGTTCATGTCCTTTATCTGCTTTTTAACCTTGCTTTCCGCGCTGACCAGGGATTCCAGCCTGCTTCTGCTCACGGAAATGATTCTCAGCCCTTCCTCCAGCCGGCTTTTTATATCAAAATGCTGTTTTTTAAGATTGTCCAGCTGCAGTTTAATCTTCTCCTGCTTATCCAGGGCTTCCCTTTCTTCTTTCTCAATGTTTATAGCGTCTTTTTCAAGCTGTCTGATATCCCGGACATGGCTGATTGCAGAATCACTGCTCATTTTGAGGGGATTGCATACTGCAAAAGGCCTTATAAAAAGAATCCTGTCGTTTATGAAATCTGTATTATCTTCAATCCTGATATCCCCGCTTATGGTAAAGGGCAGGAAATATTCCTCATTCCTGTACTTTATCTTTGTGCCCTTTGTACCCTTCAGAAGTTCAAGGGACGTGAGGCAGACTGAATTTTCGCTGTTTTGAGAAAAGGACCCGGCAAAATACAGCATGCTTTTGTTGTTTTTAAAAACCAGGGATTTTGAAAAAATTCCGAGGCGGGAATCAATATATCTGGCATCCCCTTCATCGAATTCAAAAATTTCATAAAATAATCCCAGGCATCCTTCAGTCCTGCTGAATATTTTGCCTATGTTCTTTTCTGTATCCCCTTTAATCTTTTCAAGGAGGGATTGAAGGGTATTGAGCTTTGACCTGCAGGAAATCAGCCTGTTCCTCTTATCCTGGATTAAACGGCCTGTATTTTTATCTTTTTCCTCTTCCTTTGCAATCATCCCAGAGATCCTGGTGCACTCCCGGTTTAATTTTTTTGATAATTTTTCCGATGATTCCATGGCATCAAGGCAGGAGTTCTTTTCTGTCATTAATTCTTCCAGGTAATTTGTCTCCCTGTCAATCAGACTTTCGCTGTTATTAAGACTGCTCTGAAGTTTTATCAGTTCTTTTTCACGGTTGGTCACGTCCTGCTTTATTGAGGCAATGCCGTCCGCCAGTTTCTTGATTTCCTCATTCAGCTCATTGTACTGGTTTTTACCCTCATTATAGATTGCATCCAGGTGCGAATGCTTATCTTTTATTGCCTCCGAATCCCTTTTCAAATCACCGGACCTGGATGATAGAAGTTTTATATTTTCAATGTCATGCTGTATTTTGTATTTAAGTTCCTCATTCTGTTTTTCAATAATCTCTATTTCAGACTCAAGTCTTTCTGTCTCTTTCTCATTCATATCTATCTTTTCATTCAGCACTTGTTTTCCGGATTTTAGTTCCATATCCTTTTTTATCCTGAGATTGATTTCTCTGTCAATGAGCTTGAGTTTCTGAACTATATTGTCAAGGTCCCTGCCAAGGCTTAGTTTTTTTCCCTGCAATGTTTCAAGCTGTTCCTCTGATTCCTTAAACTCCATATCCAGCTGTATTTTTGAGGTTTTATGGGCTGTTACCTTTTCAAAGTACAGGCGGAACTTAAGAATCAGGGATTCCCTGTAAAGTTTCTGTTTTTCCTGGTATAAAAGCTGGTATTTCTGAGCCTTTTGAGACTGTACTCTCAGGATTTCAAGCCTCTCGGTTATCTCGGATTTCTTTTCATTAAGGACACTGAATTCAAAGTGTTTCTGCTCAATGCTCAGATTATATTCCTGGATTATTTTTTTATACTTGTGGATACCTGCTACATCCTCGAATAATTCTCTCAGTTCAGCGGGTTTTTTGTTAAGAAGGTTTTCTACATTTCCCTGGCTTATGAATGAAAAGGGTGTTATATCAAGATTATATTCGCTGAGCTTTTCCTTGATGTAAAAAAGCCGTGTGTTTTTCTCATTAAGTATAAACTGTGATGTATCATTCCGGAATATTCGCCTGGTAATGGTCAATGGCATCTGTTCTTCACCGGATTCATTCCCGGCCATAATCTCGAGGGTTACTTCAGCAATGCTGGAGGGACCCTTATTTTTCGTACCGTTAAAAATCAGATCCTGGGCATTGTCACCCCTCAGCTTTTTAATGCTCTGTTCTGCCAGTATCCAGAGAAAAGCATCAAAAATATTGCTCTTACCGCACCCGTTAGGTCCTATAAAGACAATTACAGGCGCGTTTATATCCAGTATAACAGGGTTGCAGAACGATTTGAATCCTTTTATATATATTGACTTCAACATAAATATGAACAATGGTACTTAAAATATAATATAAATCAATATTATTTGATATAAAGGAGGTAGAGAATGAAAGTAGCCCTGGACATACAGCACATGTACAAATCAAGCCAGCCCGATGACAAGGGGCGGTTTGCCTACGGCATCCATGAAGCTGATATTGTTAAGGATTATATGCATAAAACTGCTTTTCTTATGCAGCAGAAGGGGATTGATGTTATCATAAATGACTGGGATAAAAAAATACTTACCGGGGATTACTGGCAAAGGCATCAGTATGCGAACAGCCATGATGCGCATCTTTATATTGCAGGCCACCTGAATGTTGATTCCACCCAGGCTGATCAGCTAATCATTGAATATAACCTTCCTGCCAGCTATCCGACGGTTATATTTGCACATATACTCGGCAGCAATCTAAAAAATTACATGAACAGCGAAAAAGTGCTGATAAAAGCAATGAAGGCCGATGACCCGGAATACTACTGCCTGGATAAGTTATTAATGCCTGCAGTGCTTATAAAGCCCCTTTCCCTTTATAACAGCTCTCACATGGAACTTTTTAAGGACCAGGGCCTCTTTGTTGTGGCTGAAGCCATAAGAAACGCCGTAGAAGAATATCAGAAAACAGATATTGGAATATAGAAAAAGAGCGGCTACCTGGTGTAACCGCCTGAAAAAAGTGGTCTATAATTCCTGTTTTTTCTCCGCTCCGCCGGATTTATCAAGCTTGCTCAGCTTGTTTTCAACCTTAAGCATAGCGCATGCGGCATCATATATCTGCCTTATCTGCTTTTTTCTTGCCTGAAGCTCATTAAGCCTTTCTTTAACAGCTGCAAGTTCGCGCTCTACTTCAAGTTCCAGCTCCTTGTACTCCTTCTCTGTCGTTTCCAGAGTGGTTTTGTAAAAGTCTTTCTGCTGTTTGGTCAGTTCCACCTGCTCTTCTCCTTTAACATTTAATATTTTTTATATATCCTACCATTTAATATTGAGAAACATATTATGAATACATTTTCTTCTAATGCCGTCTTTGATGGCTGGTGAAAATTCAGCTTCCTTCAGGGCTTTTTCTATTTCGGCGGTAAATCCGAACCTCTCCAGGATTTCAAGATCGACCTTGCGCATGGAAAACCTGACATTCTCGACCTTGCCAGTATCGCTTATATCAAGCTGTACAGGTATTCGGTTTTTAAGCTTGTCTTTAACCTCGCGGAAACGCATCTTAAAATCATGGGGGACCCTTCTCTCAAGGTGCGCAAGATCAATGCTCAGAGAACTGGTCATCTTGGGCTGTACATCAGCTTCGGCATCAAGTATCCTTTCTGCCTTGAGTCTTTCCTTTTCAGCGGCTAATTCCGCACGCTCTGCCTTTTCAATGTCAATAAGCAGGTCATTGGCCCTTTTATTCTGCGGATCAATGGCCAGTATATTGTTTACAGACTGCTTGGCATTTGAATATTCTTTGGCGGACAGGTGATTATTTGCCTGACTTAACAGGGAGACAATCTGCTGTTCCTGCTGTTTTTCCTTATCCAGCCTGTCCATCTCTATCTCAGCCTGGCCAAAGATCTGGGATGCCCGCTCGTGGGAGCTGTCCATATCCAGTATGTTTTTTGCGAGCTCCTGAGCCTGCTGGTAATTACTTCCTGCCAGTGCCTCTTCAGCCCTGGTGAGGAGGTCTGCAATCTGCCTCTGCTTCTGCTCTTCCTGCCTTTTTAATTCATCCTGCTGTGCCAGCTGCCTATCCCTATCCTGCTGTTCCGCAAGCTCTCCCTGCCTTTTTGCGAGGGTATTTTCGAGGGTCTGGATACTTGGGTTATTAGGGTCTTCTTTCTTCAGTTCATCAATATAGTTGCTGGCCAGGGATATCCTGTCGCTGTTAAGGCTTTCATTTGCCTTTTCAATAAGGGAGGCTATCCTTTCCTTCTTCTCCTGTTCTTCTTTCCTTTGCCGGATTTCTTCAGGAGTAAGAATTTCGGCTTCTCCGTTCCCGTCAAGTTCTTCAGTTACTATTTCGAATTTGGATTTCTGGCCGTCTTTGTCTCCGGGTTTCTTTGATTCGTCTCCACCTGTGAAGAGAATAAAAGCAAGAACAATTATAACAACAGCAGCTATCCCGCCGATTATAAAAGGCAGGGGTGTTTTTTTCTTTCTGAGTCCTGTCGGGATTTCAAATTCCTCTTCTTCCTGGTATTCCTGCACAGGACCGCTGTAAACAGCATCAGCTTCTTCATACGGGGGAAGGTCTTTGTGGGCTTCTATACCGGCTTCTCTGCCGTCCCAGTCTTCTGCAATGCTTTGTTTTGCTTCCTTTATCTCTTTTTTGTCAGTTTTTATTATGGGCTGGGACTGGGATGAAAGGTCTTTGAAGGTATCTATTTCAATGGTCTCCCCTGCATCCTCCTGCACAGGCTCCTTTTTTGGCAGAACAGCAGGTTCGACGCTTGCTTTGCTGACCTGCTCGATTTTCTCGGCTTCTTTCGCCACTTCCTCAGAAAAGTAATCAATTACCGGGCCTTCCAGTTCTTCACCTTCGGCAAGCATCTCATCCTTAAACAGGAATTTCATTAGATGGGCAAGGTTGTATTTCCTTGCCTTCAGCTTTGGACTGAAAAGAAGGTTTTCAATATCATGCTGCATATCGGAAGCATTCTGAAACCTATCCTTGGGGTCCTTGGCAAGTGCTTTTATGACTATTCTGTCAAGTTCTTCAGTAACTTTGGGATTCAATTCGGAGGGTTTTGTAACAATAGATTTTCTGACCTTTTCCAGTATGTCAATTTCGCTTGATCCGCTGAAAAGTCTTTTTCCTGTAAGCATTTCAAAAAGGACTATTCCTATGCTGTAAATATCGCTTCTCTTATCGACCTTTTTACCCCATGCTTGTTCAGGAGACATATAAAGGATTTTGCCTTTGAGTGCTCCTGCCTGGGTCTGGGAGGCCTTGGTGGCAGCCTTGGCGATCCCGAAATCCACCAGCTTTACTTCTCCTTCATAGGAAAGCAGTACGTTCTGGGGGCTTACATCCCTGTGTACGATATTGAGCAGTCTGTTCTGAAAATCACGTCTTCTGTGAGCATAATCCAGGGCACTGCAGACCTTGGAAATAATGAAAAGCGTGAGTTCGATGGGAAGGCGGTTGCCCCTCTTCTTGAGCTTGTGAAGGACTGCCCTGGCATTCTTTCCTTTGACATATTCCATGGCGATATAAAAACTGCTGTTTACCTTGTCCAGGTCATAGATCTGGACTATAT
>CAYSKJ010000123.1:0-10047 GCA_964431655.1 uncultured bacterium
TCCGGGATACAAGGCTCCTTTCCCTTCCCCTGAAGGCAAACGGCATATCCAGCATTTTTTATGACATAATATCCATGCTGCATTCCATCTTTGCCAGCGATACTCTCCTTATACTTGGTGTTTCAGGGTGCATCGCCCTGCCTTTTATAAGGCTTCTTTCCGGGAGAAGGATAATCACAAACCTTGACGGGATGGAATGGAAAAGATCCAAATGGAATTCCCTGGCCCGCCTCTTCCTAAAATTTTCATGGAAACTGGCCATGAAGTTTTCCCATGATCTGATCCTGGATAATAAATGCCTTTTGAATAATATTCCGGAGAAGTACCGCATAAAAAGCCATCTGATAGAATATGGAGGCGATACGGCCATTCAAACAGCAAAAAAAGCTGATAAGGCTGTCTATCCCTTTCTTGATTCCTGGTATGCCCTTTCAGTCTGCAGGATAGAGCCTGAAAACAATATAGGCATGATACTGGAAGCCTTTGTCCAGCTGACATGTTTTAATCTGGTTATTATTGGAAACTGGGAAAATTCTTCCTGGTCAAGAGAACTGAGAGATAAGCACAGGGATAGAAAAAACCTGTTTCTTGCCGATGCTGTATATGACCAGGATATCCTTTATGATATAAGGAGCAGGGCCGGGCTGTATATACACGGCCACAGCGCCGGGGGCACAAACCCTTCCCTGGTGGAGATAATGTTTCATGGTATCTGCATATTTGCCTATGATGTATGCTATAACAGGGAAACCACCCAGGACAGCGCTTTTTATTTCAGAGATTCCGGCAGTCTGGCAGATCTTGTCAGGAATACAAAAAAAACAGACATGGAAGCTTCAGCGGGAATCATGAAAGAGATTGCACAAAGAAGATACAGGTGGGATACAATTGCAGGTAAATACTGCAGTCTTATTGGATGATTTCCTGCCATCTGCCAGCAATACTGGCAATATCATAGTCTTCAATGTTTTTTATGGTAGTGCCTGAGAATTTTTCTATACTTTCAATGCAGTCTTTTATCACAGATATATCTTTATAATCTATCCAGTAATGCCCGGTTTCTTCCAGAACCCTTCTGGATTCGCTTATCGCAGGGGTGAGGGCAATTATGGGTATTCTGCAGGCAAGGTATTCCACAAGTTTTGAGGGCAGAAAGGGGCTTTTTTCAAAATTCGCATCAATTACAAGAAGGGCAAAGGAATCTGCCATTTTTTCCTTCACCCTGCTGTAGGGCACGGGACCGAAAAACCTTATAACAGAATCCTCATAGTTTTTTATCCTGTTATTCATGCTTTTTTCTACAGGGCCATAGAAATGGAACTCTATATTCCTGTCAATGAAGTAATTCCTGTTATTTTTTATATAATCCAGAAGGGCAAAGGGGTTGCGTTTTCTGTAGAGCAGACCGAAATGGTGAATTATTTTTTTCCCCCCGGCCCTGAGGTTTGATTTTTTCCCAATGCCCCCTTCATTATTATTGTAGCTGTGGGGTATTACCCTGAATTTACTGCAGTATTGAGGGTATATCTCTGAATAAATGTCTTTCATCAGGACTGAAGGGAAGACAGAGATGTCTGAATATCTGAATATAGCTTTCTCATATTTCCTCAAAAGTGCTTTCTGCCAGAAAAACGAATAAAACAGGGGATTAATGGATAAAGGGTCTGAAAGGAACGAAATCAGGGTTATATTATTAAACCTTTTTTTCAGGTAGATTCCTGCCATGGCATTGGAATACCAGGTGGAAAGGGTAAGAACCGTACCGGTTTTGTTTTCGGCAAGTATCTCAGCCCCCTTTATCTTTGCGTGCTGATAATAAAGAATATCGGTCTGGGACAGATAAAACCATATCCTTCTGAAGGCGGCCTTAAACAGGTAGTGGAGGGAAGAAATGGCGGAAATGCTGATGTTTTCCTTATCCAGGTATTCCCGGGCTTTTGATGTCTTTGAAGTTATCAGAAAGATGCGGTAAATCTCCGAAAGGGCTTTTATCAGCCTTTCTGCCTGTATGCCCCTGGCGCCCATGGCTGATGTTGAATTGGAGGCGATAACCAGGATATCCTTCATTTGCATTCTTTCCCTTGTTTTGGGCTTTCGTTTTCCCGGGAAATGCCTGCAAGGTTCTTCTCTATGGTATATATTATATAAAAGCCCAGAGAAAGGCCCAGGAACACTATGATAAGGATATACACCCCGAGGGCAGGGTTTATCTGAACCATAAGCACCGAAAGCAGGCCGAGGAGAATATTCATTGTATATATAAGAAGCAGTATCTGCCTGTTGGAAAACCCGAGCTGTCGGAGCCTGTGGTGTATGTGGCTCTTGTCAGCTGTGAAGATATGCTTTTTATGCCTCAGCCTGGAGATTATAACATTAAGAACATCAGATATGGGGATAATTAAAAGGATAAAGGGTACAAGAAGAATATTCACCACTGATGCCTTTTGTATACCCATGAGGGGGATAGTGGCGCATACAAACCCAAGAAGATAAGACCCTCCGTCCCCCATGAAAATCCTGGCGGGAGGGAAATTGTAGATGTAAAATCCTGTAATTGAACCGATAAGCAGGATTGAAAAGAAGGACGCCACATAGATGCCCTGCATTATGCCTATGATGAATATAAAAAGCGAGGCTATCATCACAATCCCTGATGCCAGGCCGTCAATGCCGTCAATGAGGTTTATGGCATTTATAAAACTGACTATCCATAGGGATGTGATAATATAGGAAAACAGCCCGAACTCAAGAGTGAAAAGGTCCAGAAAATTGAACTGCTCAAACCGGAGTCCTGAAAAACCCACTATTAATCCGGCCAGTATCTGAACAGCCAGTTTGTGTCTTGCCCTGAGATCCTTTATATCATCATATACACCCATTATAAATATGGCAAAAACAGCTGACAGATAGATGTGGATATTGAATGAAAAGTCAGTATATCCTTTAAACAGAAGAAATGTAAGAATAAAAGAAAAGAATATGCCGAAGCCTCCCAGCCGGCTTATCTTTTTTTTATGCTCCTTTCTGGAATTAGGTGTGTCGAACATATTAGCGGATTTGCTGAACTTTATTATAAGAGGTACCGCGATTACCGATATTAGAGTTGAAACAAAAAAAACCAGGCTGTAGAATGTTACATTATTCATTATATTCTGTATGCCGGAGATATGCAATATTGCTGAAGAGAAACCCTTGAAACCATGGGAATGGTATTGTGCCTTTTCTGTAAGTCAATAAATAAAACCAATATTTTTATTGATAAATCAGATATTATCATGTACTTTTCAACCTGCTCTTTATAATAATAAATAATACCTTATGCAATGAAAATATTGAAACAAAAAACATCCCCATGCATAATTTATATTGTCATTAAATAATTGATGAGTAATACTGATTGCCTATAATATTATAGAAGAGGTTAAAAAGATGAAGAAAAATTATATCTGTTTAGCGTTCATAGTTATATGCCTGTCTCTGGCATGTTTTTCCTATGATGGTTTTATATCGGCGGTAAGCGGTATTGAGCAGGGCATTGAAATTACAGATTATGATCCCGGTGAAATTGTTCTGAGCATTAATACAGACGGTATATTCTATAAGAACCATATAAGGGAAAAAACCACATATGCTGAGATCTATCTTGAGGACGGCTCTGTTTATGGTGAATACGGAGACCCTCAAATGCCAGTTTTCTACAAGCTTATTCAGATTCCTGAATCAGCCGGTTATGAGATCTCCTACAGCCTTGGCAAGGAAATAGAAATAGACCTCCTGGTTGAAGCTGGGGCCGATTTTCTTTATCCTGTCCAGCCATCCCTGCGCAAGACACCTGATGGAAAAGAAGGAAAATTTCAGATCAACAGGAGTGCCTATAACAGCAAAGGCTACCTGCCGGAGCAGATAATAATTGTCAATGAAGAGATAAGGGCCAGAGGCAAAAGGCTCCTGCCCCTGACCATCTTTCCGGTCAGGTACAATCCTGCCTCAGAAAGACTGCTGATATACACCCATATAGAACTGAAGATACAGCTGACAGGCTCCGACATGGACAGGACCAGCCAGCTTGCAAGCAGGTACCAGTCGGATTTCAGCGTCATGTATGATGCGGTTTCCCTGGGACATGAACAGCTCAGCGCTCTGGGGAAACCAAAAGGCTTCTCGGATGAAGGAATCCTTATAATTTCTGCAGACGCCCTTTTTTCAGGGCTTTCATCCTTTGTAGAATGGAAGGAGAAAAAGGGATACAGAGTTACTCATACCATGCAGTCTGATATAGCCAGCGGAACAACAACCGCAGGTATTAAAAACTATATACAGAATGCCTATGACAACTGGGCTATACCCCCTTCAAGCATAATACTCGTAGGTGATTCCAATACCATACCCACTTTTTCAGGGGGGAGTTCCAGCTCTGCTGCAGATGTATATTATGTATACCTGGACGGATCGGATTATTTTCCGGATGCGGGAATAAGCAGGATCTCTGTACGGACCCTTGACCAGCTGAGCACTTACCTTGGCAAGCTTTTATACTATGAACAGCATCAGAATCCGAATATCTCCTGGATGGATGATGCTGCCCTGGTAGCAGGCCATGATTCATCTTACTACTATGTGGGTGAAGGAACTCTCAACTGGCTTGCCTCAACCTACCTGGATCCTTTGGGCTGGTATTACGACAAGCTTTATGCAGTAACCTACAGCTCAACGAGGGCACAGATCCTTGACTCCCTTAATGCTGGAAAGGTCCTGGCAAACTATACCGCTCACTGTGATACGGGAGAATGGAGCTTTAAATCAGGGCACTATATTACCAATTCCCATGTCCATGCCCTTACCAATCAGAACATGTATTTCTTTGCCGTAGGAAACTGCTGTCTCAGCGGCAGGTTCAACACCGTTGACGAATGCATCGCGGAAGCCTTTATCAGAGCAAATAATGCTGCTTTTGCCTACTGGGGGGCATCAAATTACTCTTACTGGGGGGAGGATGATATTCTTGCAAAGCGGTCCTATACGGGTCTTTTTGAAAATAATATGTACAAACTGGACCAGAATGTCAACTATGCCAAGATCCAGCTCTGGAACCACTATTCAGGAGGAGGCATGTCCAGGTACTACATGGATATGTATAATCTCTTCGGGGACGGCACCAGCTTTATCCCTCAGAAAGCCCCGGTTGCCCCGGTTGTTAACGCCCCTGATTCTGTAAGTACAGGTACAAGCAGTTTCCAGGTAAATGTATCTGCCTCCGGCTCACCCCTGGCAGGAGCACTGGTAAGTGCCTACAACCCTTCCCTGGGCGTAAGGGGTACCGCCAGGACTGATTCCTCGGGCAATGCGGGAGTGGTATTGGACAGCCCCGTAAACACAGAAGGAAGCTTCCTGCTGTTGGTCACCCATCCCAATTTAATAAATTATGAAAAAACTATAAATATTGGGTCCGGAGGCGGAGGCGAGGTTCCTGTCTTCCGCTTTTTCAATAATGTCAGGGGCGGGCATCTCTATACCGCCAGCGAAGTGGAAAGGGATTATATAATGGAAAACCTGCCTCAATGGCAGTATGAAGGAGCCAAGTTCAGTGTCCATGCAACCCAGGCATCCGGTACCACCGCTGTATACAGGTTTTTTAACACCATTACAGGAATCCACTTCTACACCATAAGTGAAGCTGAAAGGGATAATGTAATGCAGCTGCCCCAGTATAATTATGAGGGAATAAAGTTTTATGTCTACAGCACACAGGCTTCAGGTTCCATTCCTGTCTACCGCTTTTTCAACCATGCCCGGGGGGGACATCTCTACACCATAAGCGAAGCTGAAAGGGATTCAGTAATGCAGCTTCCCAACTGGACTTATGAGGGAGTCTCTTTTTATGTATTAGGCCTTTAATACAATATTATAATTCCTAATAGAACAGGAGGAGATTATGAAAAAGATTATTTTGTTTTTTTGCATGGCCGTAATATGCCTTTCCCCTGCCGCGTATTCTTATGACGGCTTTATTAAGGCAGGAAGCGATACTCCGCAGGGAGTTGCAATTGAGAGATATGCCCCTGAAAGTATCTTGATAAAAGCGGGAGTTGAGGGCATGTTCTACAAAACACACATAAAAGACGGCCGGATCTATGCTGAACTGAATATTGAAAACGGTTCTGTACATGGAGAATACGGGGATCCGAGACTGCCGGTCTTCTATAAGCTGGTGCAGATACCTGAATCAGCTGAATACAGGATTACCTGCAAGCCGGGAAAGGCTGTGGAGATTGATCTGCTGGCTGAGACCGGAGCTGAGTTCCTGTACCCTGCACAGCTGCCCGTTTATAAAGACCCCTCAGCCGGCATTCCTGAATTTTTAATGAACAGGGATGCTTACAGAATCAAATCTTTCCTGCCTGAAGAATTTGTTAAGGCAAACAATGAGATAAGAGCCCGGGGAAAAAGACTGCTTCCCCTTACCATTTTTCCTGTAAGGTACAATCCATCCACTGAAAGGCTTATTGTATACCCGGATATGGATATTACCGTTGAGCTGAAAAATTCAGACATGGAAAAGACTGCAAAAAATACAAAAAGGTATGAATCTGAATTCAGCAGGATATATGACCTTGCATCCCTGGGGGGAGGAGAGCTGAAAAATCTTATCAATGACAAAGGATTTAATGATGAAGGGATTCTTATTATAACTGCTGATGCACTTTATTCAGGACTTTCATCCTTTGTGGAATGGAAGGAGAAAAAGGGCTACAGGGTTACCCTGACCAGACAGTCCGACATTCCCAGCGGTACAACTACAACAGGCATACACAGCTATATACAGAATGCATATGACAGCTGGACCATCCCGCCTTCCAGCGTAATACTGGTAGGTGACTCCAATACCATACCTACCTATACGGGAGGAAGTTCTGGCACGGCTTCCGATGTATATTATGTGTACCTGGAGGGTTCCGATTATTTTCCCGATGCGGGCATAAGCAGGATATCGGTACGGACCCTTGACCAGCTCGGTACATACCTGGGCAAGCTTCTGTATTATGAGCAGTACCAGAACTCTGATCTTTCCTGGATGACCGACGCAACCCTTGCAGCAGGATATGACTGGTTTTATTCCTATATAGGGGAGGGCACTTTCAATTATGTAGCAAGCACCCATCTTGATCCGAACAACTGGGATTATGACAAGCTTTATGCCGACTCTCTGGATTCAACCGCTTCAGAAGTAATAGCTTCCATGAACGCCGGTAAGGTAGTCTCCAACTACTCAGCGCACTGCAACCAGACGACCTGGGCTTTCGGAAATGGCGGAGATATTTCCAGCAGTCAGATCAACAACCTGACCAATCAGAACATGTATTTCTTTGCTGTGGGCAACTGCTGTCTGAGCGCCCAGTTCAACACCTATGACGAATGTATAGGAGAAGCCTTTATCAGGGCAGATAACGCAGCCTTTGCCTACTGGGGGGCTTCAAACAATTCCAGCTGGGATGAGGATGATATCCTGGCAAGAAGGTCATGGGACGCAATCTTTGATGAAGGTGTCCATGTCCTGGACCAGAATACCAACTATGCCAAGGTCCTTCTCTGGAACCACTATTCAGGAGGAGGGTCGTCCCGCTACTATATGGACATGTACCTGCTTTTCGGAGACGGGACATCCTTTGTCCCCAGTAAAAGCCCGGTAAATCCGGTAGTTAATGCTCCGGACAGTCTTAGCGCCGGTACATCCAGCTTCCAGGTGAATGTATCTGCATCCGGCTCGCCCCTGGGCGGTGCCCTGGTCAGCGCCTATAATCCGTCCCTGGGGGTAAGGGGTGCATCAAGGACGGACTCTTCCGGAAATGCAGGGATAGTACTGGACAGCCCGCTTGCTTCTGAGGGTTCTTTTCTCCTTGTTGTAACCCATCCTAATATTATCAACTATGAAAAGACCATTCAGATAGGCGCCGGCGGCGGGGAAACCGTTCCGGTTTACCGATTTTTCAACAATGTCCGGGGGGGCCATCTCTATACCATAAGCGAAGCTGAAAGGGATTATATCATGGAGAACCTGCCTCAGTGGCAGTATGAAGGGATAAAGTTCAATGTATATGATGAGCTGGTTTCCGGTACTACTGCTGTATACAGGTTTTTCAACACCAATACGGGCATACATTTCTACACCATAAGTGAAGCCGAGAGGGATAATGTTATGCAGCTTCCCCAGTATAACTACGAGGGTATAAAGTTTTATGTCCATCCCGGGGAAGCTTCAGATTCGACACCGGTTTTCCGTTTCTTCAACCATGTCCGGGGGGGCCATCTCTATACCATAAGCGAAGCAGAGCGGGATGCTGTCATGCAGCTTCCCAACTGGACCTATGAGGGTATATCCTTTTATGTATGTGAATAAAATAGCATTATTTTTTACAGTGCTGTTTTTTACAGCCTTCAGCTGCCTGCTTTATGCAGGCAGTATGCCCGAAAGGGGCTGGGTGGCCTTTGATGACGGCAGTGAAAACAGTGCGCCGGTTGTCAGGGTTGTGGAATCCAGGGGTGACAGCCTAATAATAGAGGTCATACTCAAGGGCTTTTACACAGAAACACAGAATGAAAAGGTGATTGATTATGCCCGGCTTTCCGTGCCTGATGCCTTCAGCCTTCAGGATATCGGGAAAGCCGAGCTTCCCCAGTTCGGAAGGATGCTTCAGCTGCCCTTTGATTCAGAGTTCAGCTATTATATTGTTGATAAGGATACCGTGACCTTTGATAATGTTATGATATACCCGGCCCAGCAGATGCCCAGCAGGGACAACCCGGGATTCAGATACCCCTTTTATGCCGACAGCGAATTCTATAAAAGCAGTCAGACCTATCCCCAGGATATAGTCACCCTGGGGGATACCGGTGTCCTGCGGGATATCTATGTTGCAAGGCTGGGCATATTTCCCTTCCAGTACAATCCTGCTGAAAGGAAACTTGAGGTTCACAAACGGATAACCATAGCCGTCGATATAAAGACAGGCGCTGAAAGCAGGATGTTTATGGATGATTCGGTATCTTCCTCCTTTGATGCCCTTTACAGGGGAGTTATACTTAATTATGACCATAACAGCAGGGGTGCGAAGGTTGAGGCTGAATCCATGCTGGTTTTAATCGAGGACAGCCTTGATGCAAATTTCGCCCCCTTCATTGAATGGAAAAAGAGCAAGGGCGTCAAGGTATACAAGCTTCTTATGAGCAGTGTGGGAAGTACCACCACTGCCATAAAGAATGCCATACAGAATGCCTATGATACCTATTCTCCCAAACCTTCCTATGTAGTTATGGTGGGCCATACAACCCTGATACCGCCCAATTACCGCTCCACCGCTTTCGGCAATGCAGCATCGGATTATCCATATACCCTTATGGACGGGGATAATTATCCGGATATTCTTATTGGCAGAATACTGGCCAAGAACACGACCCATGTGGATGTCCAGGTATCAAAGATTGTAAACTACGAACAGAATCCCTTTTCGGGTTCAGAGGCAGCCTTTTACAGCAAAGCCTTCGGTATAGCCAGCAATGAAGGCTACAATCCCTCCGATGAAGACTATATCAACGGCATTGCCAATTATCTGCTTAACGGAACCTATACCTATCATGACTATTTCTTCCAGGGCGACGGTAATGCTACCGCAGCTAATATCAGCGCAGCTATAAACAACGGCAGGACCTATGCCACCTATATAGGCCATGGAAGCGGTACTTCCTGGACAAGCGTCAATACAACCTTCAGCAATACCCAGGTCCATGCCCTCTCCAACGGTTTTAAATTACTGGCCCTGATAGATGTTGCCTGCCTGAACGGCAAGTTTGACGGTATATCCGAGTGCTTCGGCGAAGCCTGGATGTGGGCCGGCACCGCTTCGGTTCCAAAGGGCGCTGTTGCCTATTACGGCGGTTCTGTCAGCATATCCTGGTATCCTCCGGCCATAATGGCCACCGGTATTGCAAAGCACCACTTCCAGGATCCGGTCTATACCTTCGGCGGAAGCTGTCTGGCGGGACAGATGTATC
>CAYSKJ010000124.1:0-9958 GCA_964431655.1 uncultured bacterium
TATATTCATTGGCATATCATATCTATTGAAAAAGCATGAAAACATGTCAAAATTGCCTAAATGAGCGGTCATGAATATGCAGGGCTTTCCTTTCAGGCTGTAAATGAAATCATGGTCATCGAATAAAAAGTCTATATCCTCTTCTTTTTTGGATTTTATCATATATTCCATGGTTTCTACAGCTGACCTGGCAGTATTTAAGTAGAATTTTTCCATGAAGGCTTCTATGTCAGCAGGACAGGATACTATTCCGGTGATTTCCAGATTTTTTCTGATTATTCTTTTGTATTTTTTATGTCTTCGAAAGGCAAAGGCAAGTACTCCAGGGATGATCTTATTTCTGAAAGTGGAGGACAGCCCTGCGATTAAGAGGATAAGCCTGACTGTTAAATACAGGGGCAAATCAAAAATCCTGTCAGTTTTCCTGCTCATTCTGCAATATCTTTTTATTTATAATATCTGAATTGTCAAAGAAATAAAGGTCCTGGTTTAAATACCGAGGCAAAATGAACCCTGTCTTTCCCGGGCAGTTGCTGTAAAACACTATTTTCCAGATTTTCAATATCCTTTGATAAGCCTGGATATTGCATCAGGATGCAGGGATATTCGGGAATGATTTTTTTCAAAAGGGCATTAGCCAGCATTATCTGGTAAGTATTATCCGCAGTTTTTAAGTCTGTGTAAAAGGACATAAGGGGGTTGATGTCTGGTTCGGATTTTTTAACTGAAATAAGGTCAAAGCATGATGAGAGAAAAAATACAAAGGATCGGGAAGTATGGCCGGGCATGGCCAGAATAGCATCAATACCCTTTGGGATGCTGGAGGATGGAGAATTGTCCCGGTGATGCATAAGGCAGTAATAAATGATATTAGTTAGGAAAAACACCTTGCTGAAGATGAAAATTGGGCTGTAGTGTATATCAGCATTCAGGTCCTTTATTCGTCCAATTATATCTGATTCATGCTTTATTTCAGGATTTTTTATGTAGCCGGAAAACATTTCAATTATCCTGAAAAGTTTCTTGTATTCCATGAATTCAAATTCTCCTGCAAGATTTTCTTTCTTAAGGCAGACAAGAATTTCTTCAAGTTCATTCAGTCCTGGTACTGCTTGCTTTGCTTTGTACAGAATGAAAATATTATAATAAAGAATTATGAGCTGATTATTGAAATACAGAGCTTTTCTCTTCCCCTGAATGTTTTCTTCATCTATAGGGCTCAAAACCCTTGAAAAAAGCTTTTTCATCTGCATGGTATTAAAGAGAGAAAGCAGGTAGATTATATGGGACTCTGCGAACCTGGTAATGTCCAAGGGCATACTGTATTTTCTGATATTTGATTCCAGTGCGGGGAAATACTGCTCGATCTCATAAAATGTCATTGCAAGGAACTGGTATATTAGAAGGAGTCCGAGGGAATAGACTGTATTTGATATATCTGATATCGCTTTTGAGTATGCCAGAGAAAGTTTCTGAAAATGAACTGCTTTTGGGAAGTCTTTCTTATAAAAGTAATAGGTGGATATATTGCCGTAACAAAGGGAAAAAAGGTATGGGTTTCCTGATTCCTCGGCAATCTTTAATGACCTTATATAATTTGCATAAGCCTCCTCAAGGTTATACTGCAGTCTATAATATATCCCAATATTAATATAGAAAATACCTGTCATCCTGTCGTCATCCAAATCAAGGATGGGTTTTTCGAGAAATTGCATGGCTTTCAGGTAATTGGCCATGTCTTTAAGGTAATAATAGGTGATGGCATAATTGCCCAGTACTCTGACATATTTTTCCAGGCTTATCTTTTGAGCGAGGGGGATGGCTTTTCTCTGGCTTAACTGGGCTTTTTTATAATCCTTTGTCAGCAGATAGTAATTGAACCGGAAAAGAAGATTATCACAAAGCTTGTACCTGCTTCTGGTGCGAATACCAAGGCTCAGGGATTTTTTCAGGTATAAGAATAACATTACCCTGTTGCTGGTTTTATGGAAAAGGGACATATATAGGGTATAGAGTCGGTGAAGTCTTTTGTATTTGCTCCTGGTTTTCTGGCTTTTTTCTGCTACAAGGCTGTAAAGAGCCAGATTTAGGTAACGTAAGGCTTCATTATAGGAGAAAGTGTCCATAAGCCTCCTGGCTATATGCCTGGAAAATACATAGCACCAGCCGTAGATACGGGATTTGTAGCAAAGCACAGAAATAATCTCAGGATATAGGCCGGATTTGAAGTAATAATCTACCATGGTCCGGCTTAAAAGGGCCGTGAGTCCTTCAACTGCATGGTACGGGATAATATCCAGGACATGAGTGGAATAATCATTGAATGAGAGGGAATAGGTCTTATGTCCCGTAATAAGGTATCTGCTTTCCACTATCCTGAGTTTTTCCAGAAGTTCAAGCTCTCTTTCCAGTCTGTCCCCGCCTTCGGTGCATTTTTCCAGAACATTTATAATAAGGGGAATTCCCGAAAGGGACAGGAGTGCTATTATTTGCTGCTGTTTTTTAGTCAGGTGTTTGAGGTTTTCCATTATAAGGCTGCTGATGTCCTCATGTTTCATTCCGGGAATTTTAACCAGATGCCACCGGGACTCCATCCATAGTATATAGCTCCGGTTAAACAGGTACCTCAGGAATTCCTGTACCTGAGCCGGGTTGCCCTTTGTTTTCCTGTATATCAGCCCGGCAAGACTGCCGGTGATTCTATATCCCAGCATTGAAGAGGCGTAGATCTGAGTTTCACGGATGCTCAGAGGCTTAAGGTCCAGGTTGAGTGCCTTTGGATTGGGCCAGGGTGTAATTGCCGGAAAATCAACAGATAAACCTGAGAAAAAGATATAAAGGTCAGGGGTTATGGTGTTTTCAAGGTAATTTATAAAGTAATTCAAGAAAGACTGAATGCTTTTATCAAAATTCAGGTCCTCTATTATAAGGATAATCCTGGTAACATAGGATGCATCCCTGATTATGTCGAAAGTCCTGTAAAAAAGCTCCTTTACAGAGCTGGACTTAAGGATGTTCAAGGAGGATTTTATCGTGCCGGGCTGTCTGTATTCCTTTATTACATTCTCTATTCGTGATGATAGTTCTCTGAGTTTTGCCGGGTTAATGTCGCTGCCGTACCTGGATTTGTTACCTGCTATTTCATGTGTCTCCAGTATAGAATTGACTATAATGGTAGAATCATCATCCATCGGCTCAGGTATGCTTTTTTCTGACGGCCGTTTATTTCCCAGGGGGCTGATTAAATAATCGACAAGGGTCCTTATTTTCAGAAGTACATCAATTATGATATAATAACTGCCTTCCAGGGGTTTGAGGCAATTTGTGTTAACCACATAAAACCCCCTGGACTGCAGGAAAAGCTTTATATCGTTTAAGAAATGGCTTTTACCTATTCCCTGAGGTCCTGTGATACCAATTATGTTCAGCTTTGACTCAGCGGCTTTCCTTATCCTTGCCTTGACTGCCTGAAGTTCAGCTTCACGGCCTATGGAACGGGAGTAAAAGAGATAGACAGAGGCGTTCTTTTTAAGGATATCGCTGCTTTGCAAATTTGTAAGGGCAAGCAGTGTTTTTACTACATACTCGGTACTTTGCACTCTTTTATCAGGTTCATATTCTATCATCTCCATTATGAGGTTATTAAGCATAACTGGTATCCTGCAGTTTATATCCATGGGCTGTTTATACAGCTTATTTGCTGAATATTTCGATATATCGCTGTGAGCCTTGACAATATAGGGGAATCTCTTTGTGAATATCTTGTAAAAGAGTATTCCGAGGGAATAGATGTCCGAATATATATCTATATTACTGCGCTCTGCAATTTCAGGAGCCATATAGTTAAGAGTCCCCTGCATGAAGAACATGGCAGTATTGCTTTTCTCCCTGGAAAGGCCGAAATCCATGAGTACGGGTTCTCCGCTGTCCTGCCTAATCATTATGTTCGAGGATTTTATATCAAGGTGAAGTATCCCCTGCTGGTGCAGAGTATGCAATGCCCTTGATACTTTGAGGGCTATAAGCATATGCTCATTAAATGAAATTAGTGGGATAAGCCTGTCATAAATGTCTCCGGCAATATACTCCATGGTAAAAAATGAATCTATATTATAGGGGAGCATGAAAAAATCGTACACAGATATCAGGTACGGATCTTTCAGTTTTGAAATAATATGGAATTCATACTGGAGCAGGTCCCTGTTAATCAGCCCTGACAGCTCCTGCTTGATTTTCTTGATGGCCACATGCTTTTTCTGGAAGTGGTCATAAGCATAAAAGACCTCTCCCACACCGCCTGAGCCCAGGAGTTTAAGTATATCGTATCTTCCAAGCATTAGCCCTGATAATTAATACCTTATGTTTCCCATAATTTAATTAGCCTATGATTCTGAAAAAACTTTCCTTTTCTTTTCTGGCAGGCGTCTCAGGAATTACGGCGGGATATCCCAGAGGCGTGATGGTTGCAATATAATGTTCTTTGGGTATGCCGAGACATTCCTTGGCTTTGTCGGTATTCATGGCAGCTATCCAGCATGTGCCCAGGCCATGAAGGGCTGATGCAAGCATTAAGTGGTAAGATGCGATGATTCCGTCATCACCGGCCCGGGCTGTTTTTGAAGGATCTGCACAGACAGCCACCGCCAGAGGAGCCCTGCTGATAGGCTCACTGCTGGGGCCGCGCAGGGAAGCAAGGTAATTGATTTTATCCCTGTCCTTTATAAAAAGATAATAATAGCCCTGGGTATTCCTGGAAGTTGGAGAATATCTGCAAATTTCCATTATTTTGTATATTATGTCCATAGATACTTCTTCTTTTGAAAAGCTCCTTATGCTTCTTCTGGATTTCAATAGAGTCATACCGTCCAGCCAGGGCTCAAGATGATGCAGGAAACATTGAAACTCCAGCGTTCTTCCATCAGGATCAAAGGCAAAAAAATTATAAATTCTGTAATGGGGATTTTCTTTTGGCTCTGTGGATGCTATGGGGGAAAACCTGAGATAAAAATGATCAACATCCTCTTTTGACCTGCAGAAGATGGTAATTACACCGGATAAATCAGATTTATCTTTCCGGCAAAAGCCAAGGAGCATGTTATAGTATTTGAATATACAACAGTCTGACTGATCCAGCCATATTTTCATTCCAATTTCATCCTGGTAGAACCTTTTCAACCTATCCAGGTCTTCTGTACCAAAAAAAACAATACTTCCCATTTGCAAGCTCCTCTCATGTTTAATTGTTAAAGTATTATAAGCTCATTTTGTGAAAATGTAAAAATGTTTCCCAAGAAATTTCCCAAGAAAAAGGAAATATTAATTATTTGCATAAATCAGTTCTGTAATATATAATTATAGGGAATGATTTAAAATATTAAGCATTCTTGCATTTTAAACAGCTTACACTTATGCAGAAATGTAAAAAAGAGATAGAATAATGTATTCAGTTGATGAGACAAATTATGGCTACAGGCTGTTCTTTGCTGATAGAATACCTGCAGATGAGATGCAGAGATGGTTTGAGGACTCTAAAAAAATTCTTGGAAACCAAAAGCATGAATTTTTTAGTGTTCTGATAGACATGAGGAATATAAGGCCTTTAGATGTTGAGGCAAAGGCTATAATGGAAAAAGGCCAGGTATTTTACAGGGAAAACGGTATGCAGAGGTCAGCGGTAATAATGAACAGCAATATTGTGGCACTCCAGTTTGTAAAGATAGGGAAAACCACCATGATAGGCCAGAACGAAAGGTATATTGACGCGAATCAGTACCCGGACTGGGAACAGCGGGCACTAAGGTGGCTTGAGTCCGGCCAGGAGCCTTTTTGAGGAAGTCTATTATCCATCCGCCTGTTAATTTCGCCCTTTTATTCTTATGTTGGACGGGCAACAGGCTGTTCTAACCTTGTTTTGAAAAACCAGGTATCTTATTAAAGCTTATCAATAATATAGATGGAGGAATGATAGTAATGTCTCTAAATTCACTAAAAGTCAGTTTAATTTTGCTGGTATTCTGCTTATCCACTGCTTTATATTTTTCTCCGGGCTCTTATGCCTGCACAGGGATTCAGCTTACCGGAAACGACAAAACAGTGGCCAGAGGTAGGACCATGGAGTGGGGATCCTTTAATATGAACACAAGAATTCTTGTTGTTCCCAGGGGAACCCTCTTTAAAGGACAGACACCTGAAGGCATGAATGGAGCTGAATGGAAGTCCAGATACGGGTACGCAGGCCTGGTTGTGCTCGAGGGCATTATCACCGACGGCATGAATGAGGCAGGGCTTTCTGCAGGCGGATTCTTTCACAGTGGCTTTGCAAAATACCATGACTATGATCCGGAAAAGGCAGATATATCAATGGCACCGAGTGACTTTCTGGCTTATATCCTATCCAATTTTGCAACCATTGATGAATTGAAAGAGGACATTGCAGAAATAAGGGTAGTGCCTGTTGTGGCTGAGAAGATAGGCATGCCCTGGCCGGCTCATGCCATGGTTACAGAACCGACAGGAAAATGTGCGGTAATTGAGTTTACAGATGGGGAGATAAAAATATACGATAATCCTGTGGGTGTTATAACCAATAATCCTGATTTTCCATGGCATCTGACCAATTTAAGAAACTACGGATACATATCAGATAAACCCTTCGAGTCTAAAAAATGGGGAGGTATGGATATTGATCCCCTTGCCAGCGGTTCAGGGATGCTCGGACTGCCGGGTGACTTTACATCTCCCTCCCGTTTTGTCAGGGCTGTGGTTTTTTCTCAATACTCCAGAGCAACAGCAGGAGGTCAGGATACCATACAGGAGATATTCAGGATTCTTGATAATTTCAATGAGGGTATGAATCAGGCTGAGGGGTCTGATGCAAAAGGCAAAACAGATATGCCTTCAGCTACCCAGTGGACCGTCGCCCATGATACAAAGAATCTCATTACTTACTATCATACAATGTACAACAGGAGAATCAGGAGTCTGGATCTAAGCAGGATAGATTTCTCCAGAAATATAGCCAGGGAGACGCCCCTTGATGAAAACCATAAGCAGGACATACAGGATATAACAGAACTTTTAAGGTAAGTTCTGCCAGCAAACCCTGGATCTATTTTACCGATAGGGTGATACTGCCTGAATGGCTGTTGAACTCGGGGGCATACATGCACATGATCTCAGCTGTTCCTGCCTGATATACACCCCTGTGCCGGACCTTCAGCCTGTATTCAAATACATAGGTTCCTTTAGGCAGGTAATCAATAAAAAAGTGGGTTGCTGTATCCCTTGTTGTCTGGTAATAATAGAGCCCATCCTGATAGCGGTATCCGGAAAGAACATCAGCAGGTTCAAGGCCGCTGCCCCTGTAGTCCCTTAGGTGCACATACTCCATATCTCTGTCGGTTTTGACTGTTATTCTTGAAACCAGGGTATCGCCGACTTTTAATGCTTTTGATACAGGAGAAATTGTTATGCCTTTGTCGGTATAGCTTTCAGCAAAAAGCTGTTTTTCAACCATAATACTGGTTTTATGGCCGGTTATCTCTGAAATGTCCTTAAAGTACTGGAAGTGAACGCCTCCCCATGAGATCCCCTGCTCATCCTTTATGAGCCTGATATCTGAGTATTCTTCTTTTATATCGTTTTCCTGAAGGATTATCTTATAGTATCCTGTTCCCGCTTCTGCCGTATCAGGCGTAAAATCCATGCCCCCCAGCTCTGCTCTTGTAAGCTCACTGTCGGCAAGCCAGTTGTCGCCGGTGGAAATCAGGGCATGCACTGCATCGGCTGTGGCCTTGGTGGTTTTCCAGCTGGTTGCCTGCTTTTGCTTCAGAAGCCATACCTTGCAGTCTTCAACCACTCCAGGATCCTTCATAATTTCGTCAAAAGCCTCTATGACCAGAGCCTGGGTCTCAATGGGAGCCCTGTACCACCACAGGGAAAGCTCGTCCTCCCTCCAGAACATACCCAGCTCCTCATCGCTTACACTCCTTTCTCTGATGGATGCCATTATATTTTTCGGCGTATTTTCATCCCCAAGCCTGTGGAGGGCCAGGGCTGCCTGTGCCTGGTTCATCCGGCTGTTAAGCGAAAGCCAGTTGCTTGCGGCCTGTTCATAATAATATCCGAAGGCCTCTTTGCAGTCCGCACTGACCGGGTATTTTTTTGACCAGTAGCTTCTTGAATATAAATACTGGGCTATTAATGGTGAAAGATTGTTTGCTTCCCTATCCTTTAGCTCCAGATAGGTTTTTAAGAGCCAGCTGTCCATAAAACTGATCGCCCTGGCGGTGATGTTATGGTCTTCATCCATGCCCAGTCTCTCCAGCCTGCCAAAACCTCCGGCCAGATACATGGTGATGAAAATATCTGACCTTCCTCCGGGAAACCATGAAAAACCGCCATCGCTGTTCTGCATATCCTTAAGCTTTTTAATGGAGCGCTGGTGAAAGGAGGAGATATGGTTCTCATCAAAGAACAGTGAAAGATTCTTCATGTTTTCTGATTCGTTCCTGGCTGATATGAGCCAGGGAGTCTCCTCAAGCATTACCGATTTCAGCTCCTGGTTTGCTTCGAGCTTGCTTTTTGGAGATTCAGGGCTCCGGTTCCAGTTATCCATTATCCTTTTTATTTTCGGATCTGATTTCAGAATATATCCTGATATATAATTTGCGTATATCCTGTTGAATATCTGTTCTGAGCATTCATAAGGGTATTCAATGAGGTAGGGAAGCGCCTGTACAGCATACCATAAGGGATTGGATGATATTTCAACCGTGAGCCTGTATGGCCTGGTATCCTGGCTTTTAATGGCCATTCCTATTGAGTCAAATCTAAAGTCTTTCTGGCATTTTCCCCTGATATGAAGGGGTATGCTCTCTGTAACGAATATCTTTGAGCTAAGGACAGGGATAACTCCCTTCTCGCCGTCTGACTGGTTTTCTGTTACTGCAGAGACTGTAAATTCAAGGGGATTGCATCCCTCAGGCACCTTAAGACTCCAGGAGATGGCTTTGCTGATCCCTGGCTCCAGGCTGATTTTATGGGTTGAATCGTGGTTATCGATGAGAGAAGCCATATCATTATAATTTATATAATCCATGAGAATAAGGCTTGCCCTCACTTCCTGGGCTCTGTCCGTAGCATTTATGACAGTAGCAGTAAATTCAATCCTGTCATTTTCTCTCAGGAACCTCGGAGGGTTGGGCTGTATCATTATATCCTTTCTGGTTGTAACATAACTGGAAATGCTTCCGCTCATAAGCTCATTATTATGGGCAAAACCAAGGAACTTCCATTTTGTCAGGCTTTCTCCAGCCTTAAATTCTATAATAACCGAACCGTCAGCATCCATTAACAGGTGAGGATAGAAGAAAGCCGTCTCGCTTAGATCTGTTCTGATCTTAATATTCTTGATATCTGAGTCTGGATCCCGTGTCTGATCCCGTGAAGCATCTTTCTCTGCAGTTTTTCCTGGAGATCCAGAACCGTTTCGAGACATAAGCTCATTTGCCGGCACAGGCTGTGATTCTGCAATCCCGCCATCTTTGCCGTCCATGGCAGTAGGAGGGAGCGGAGCGCCGGTTTTCTGGCGAATATCATACATCATCTCATAGTAATGGAACTGATTGACTATATGCTGCGGCAGGCCTATATAGCTGTATTCAACCTGTTGATAAAACCGGTTCCAGGTGTTTCTGACAACCGCAAAATTTTTTACTGTATCTGAGAAGCCGTAATACCGTCTCCTGCCTATGGTTTTAAAGAAGTTAAGGGATGGGAACCCATGGCTTATAAATGCATCCAGGGAGCTGTCATACAGAGTTCCGACCATCTCTGCGGCATCCAGCCCGGCCTTTTCTGCACTTAATTTTATCCTCCAGATTTCGGGTTCACCGGGCAGGAGTGTATCCCTGAAGGATTCAAAGTGCATGCTTATATTCTTGTTATCCCAGGGAAC
>CAYSKJ010000125.1:0-9885 GCA_964431655.1 uncultured bacterium
CCTGGCCTGTATATCGCCCTGTCTGTAAAAATAACTGTTTTTTTGAAAGGGCTTGCTTCTGAAGGACGGGAAACCTGAATATGGTTTGTGTTTAAAATCATATCCCTGTTCTTCTTTACCAGCAAATAATAGGATTCATAGGGTTTAAGACTGCGGGTAATATAATAGCCGTCTTTGTCTGTTCTAACCGTTTCCATGAGTGCCGGGGGTTTGTTGCCTGCATGTATATATATGCTGATCTCTGCGTCTTCAACGGGAAAACCGCCTGAAGCGTCCAAAACAAAACCATCCAGGGTATTTTCCTCAGTCCTGGTAATGAGAGACAAATTGCTTACCCAGAAAGAGCTGGCCTGGAGCTGGGAAGTGGATGCAAAATCTGCGCTGGAGCCTGCAATTATATAATAGAATCCCATGGAAAGCATGGGCAGGTCTGCCTCGATAACTGCAGTCTTATAGTCTCCGGTCTTTTTGAGTTCCTGTTCCCAGCTGTAAAGGGGTTTTTTTTCAAGGAGTCTTTGAATCCTGTTTTCAGGAAAATATGATGAACCGTAGTAACCTTCGGATAAAAATTCATCCCTGTCGCCCTCAATTATCCTGAAATAAAGTCTTTCGATGTTTCTGTAGGACAGGGATATTTTCCCGTTGCCTTCTGGTATTGATGTCTCATTTTTTATTGAAAGACTTTTTGTTTCTATATCGTTAATCAATGCAAGGCAGTTTGAAGCAGCTATAGTTCCGGCATATTCCAGGGTGCATCGCTCTGCATATTCATGGGCAATATTCAAATCCCCCTCGGTTTGCCATGCCATGGCCATGCGGTGGAAAGCGGTGGAGGTCTCCTTGTATTTGTGGTATTTGTCAATTATCTCATTGAGCCTGGTGATGAATATTTTATTTAAATTCTCTCCATAGCAGTTATTTTTTATATAGATGAGCCTGTTTATATCTGTATCTATCAGGGCCGGGATATTCCCGGTTTTGATATGCTGTCGCAGGAGATTCTGGAAAAGCCGGAAGGCTTTGTACCTGGGGGATTCTATATCAGCTGTATCAGGCTCATACTTGATAAATATCCTGTATTGCTCAAAGGCATCGGATTGGCAGTCTATTTCCCATGAATCTGCGGGCATTGCAGTATTGAACTCAGGACAGCTGTAAAAACTTATAGCCTCCCAGGCTGCGAAGTCATACAGGGTGGGCCTTAAAGCTGAAGGCATATTGCCGAGGGAAAAAAAGCCTTTAAACCTTTCTGCAGGTATTTTAAGCAGGTATTCACTGTCCTTGAGTATATCAGTGTAAAGATTATCAATATCCATGTAAAGCTTCGGGAGATCCCAGGTTTCAATATCATCGCTTTGATGTCCGTCGGTCCGGGTGCGGTTCATGAAGCGCCAGCGGTTTTGGGTATAATAATGCCAGTACCATCTTGCCAGGATAACTTTAAGAAGGGTGTCCAGCGGTTTTTTTGCCTTGGATATCTCTTCTTTTATCAGAATTACCTTTTCCAGCGGCTTATTGCCCTGAATGATGGACTCCAGGATTATTTTTTCGGTTACTGCCTTCAGCCATTCATTTTCAAGGTTTTCCAGCTCAGCGGTCCTGATGATCTCCTCCAGGTGCTTAATTGCTGTTTTAGGAAGGCCGTCACTTTTTGCCTTTTCAACATCTTTCCATAAGTTATCTGTACTAGCCATGTTACAGGTTATAATCCATAAAAGGGTAAATATACAGAAAAAAAATAGTTTTCTCATATTGACCATCCTTGGTTATATTAATTGATAATGATTATATATCAATTCCTTCAGCTTATCAACAACTGAAAGGAAAATACTGGCCGGGAGGCACAAAATGTATAATTCATGCAGTCACGAAGAAATCTGGAAGACCTATGCAGAAATAAAAGACAGAGTGGCCTCAGTGCTGTGTTCTATGGAACGTATTACCGCTGAAAGGCAGAGAGGCGGTTTTTTAGCCGAGTTTTTTTTCTGCCTCCTTACTCCCCAGTCAAAGGCAAGAGAGGCTCACAAGTCAATTGAGGCCTTAAGAAGCCAGGATTTGCTTGAGAAAGGGGGGCAGGACGAGATAAAACCCTTCCTGAAAAATGTAAGATTTTATAATAACAAGGCATCTTATATAATTCAAAACCGCCAGCTTGCATTGTCCGGGGATTTTTTCAACTATGTAACAGGCAGAGAGGCTGATAGCCGTCAGATAAGGGAATATCTGGTAAAGAACATCATCGGATACGGCTATAAGGAGGCCAGCCATTTTCTTAGAAATATAGGCAGAGGTCATAATATAGCCATTCTGGACAGGCATATACTAAAAGGGCTGTGTGAAACAGGATGTATATGCGAGCTTCCCAGGAGCATAAGCAGGAGGGTATATCTGGATCTGGAAAAGAAGATGGAGGAATTCTCAAAGCAGATTAAAATAGAATTGAGTTATCTTGATTTTGTTTTCTGGTACCGGAAGACAGGGGATATTTTTAAATAAAAAAACCTAGGGATATACATGCAATGGGATTTGTATTGGAGTATGAGGTAATATAGGTGAATTTTTCTTTTTTCTTGGGAAAAGAAAATAAAAAAATAAAGTGGATGCATATATATCCCTAGGAGTATTATAATCAATTTCTAAAAAAGACCGAAAACTTAACAGCTTAAAACAAGCTTCTAACCCTTATTACAATTCCTAATATATAACTGTTTCATTTTTTGTCAACAATATTATTTAAAGTAATGCTCCCGTTGACTGTATTTAATGAAATAGTGTTTTCAGGCTTATTAAGCACTGCTTTAAGATATCTCCTGCCTGATTTTATTTCCGCAAGCTCTATTTTATCTGCCTTGATTGATCCGTTTACATTCTTGGCTGTAATGGTAAGATTCAAAGCAGGGTTCAGGTAAAGTTCAATATTTCCATTTACCGTCCTGATTTTGGATTCACCGGAGGCTTCCTCAAGGCAGAGCCTAATTTTGCCGTTGACCGTTACCAGGCTTACCTGCCCGTTCAGGTTCATTGTATCTATATCCCCGTTGACTGTTTTTCCTTCGATGTTGCCTTTGTAGGAATCCAGCAGAATATCGCCATTGACTGTATCCAGAAAAAGATCAAAACCCTTTTCAGGAACTTCAATCATGATATCTATGCTTGGAGCTTTCTTTTTGTCTTTGCCCCCAAAAAGACCGTTTTCCTGCTCTACCGATTCAACACTTAAGCAGAGCCCCCTGTCATTGAGGCCTGCGGAGAAATATATTTTCCAGAATTCTTCATCGGAAACACCCGAAAGCATGGAGTCCTTTGAGACTACTTTCAGAAAAACATTCTCAATATCAGAGCTTTTCAAGGATATGTCACCATTGATATTCCTTAAGGAAATGGAGGAGATATCATTGATTGAAAACTCCTTTAAGGTTCTTTCATAGGTTTGTTTACCGGACCCCGATGATGCAATAACAAAACAGAAAACAATGATCATACAGGCAAAAATTCTTTTCACAGCCATGCCTCCTTTTGTAATATTTTAATATCTATCTGATATTAATGTTCGAAAAAAATGTGCTCAGGGTTTCAATATTATTCAGGATCAGGCCATCCCACTGTCTGGAGAAGTGCAGCAGAATCTGAATTTTTAAAGGATAGACTGATATATCAGATTGAGGCTTTTCAGCTGAAGGCAAAACTGTTCAGCATTTCAATCATCTTATCCCTGCTATAATCCATACTGCTGCATATAATGCGGGCTATTTCATTGCCTCGGGATATGAGCCTGCCCTTTACCGGGGGAAATAGTATGAAATGACCGGGTTTGAGCCCTGAAAAGAGGATATTGCCGCTAATCCGGAATAAACTGCTGTTCTCCATTATATATGTTCCTGCAGATAAGTCTTTACGGGATACATAATCTGAGGCAAGTGTATTATACTGGATAAGCTGTATTATGGGAGGTTCTTCCTCAGATTTAAGAAGATATTTTTCGGATTCCATGAGCTTGTTCAGGCCTATGGTCTGGGTTTCAGTATCTATACGGGACAGCATCAGGCTGAGCATTTCGAGAAGGAATTCCGGTACTTTCCCTGTAAGGATGCGGTGTTCGGACTGGAGAGATACAGATGTTGTAAATCTTGGGTTAATCTCAATCAGGTAGGGCTTTTCCTCCATGATGAAGTCGATGCCAAAAAAACCGCTGAAATTCCTCATTTTGAGCAGTTGGCCTACCTTCTGCATAAAGGGATGAAAAATGCTCTCATCAACAGCCCCGATATTAAAAATATTTCCGGAGCTTCCGCTAGGATTCGGGTTCAGCCTTTGTTCTCCCGAAACCTGAAAGAAGGGCTTTGACCAGGTAAATAAGCCCTTTGATAAGAAGCCGTTAACAGTCAGGGTCTGGCCCTTTATTAATTTGGAAGCCTTCAGACTGAGATTTCCATAGGATTTTTTAAGAATAGAAAGATCCCCTTCATCTTTTATCAAAAAGGTGGTTTTCCCGCTGTATCCGGAGCTGAACTGGGCAAAAAAGGGAATTCCCAGACTGTTGCCTATGGTATCAAAATCCATCCCGGAGGCTGATCCCGTTATTGATTTTGGAAACAAATCCTTCAGGTGCTGGGGTGTATTATTATAGAGGGCAATTTTATTTTCAATTTTCAGGTTATTCTGGTATTTGTCCTGCAAAGGCACCAGTCCCTTCTTTGCGGAAAGTTCAAAAAGCTCAAAGGTCGGTTTGAAAAAAACAACCCAGGAGTTTTTTAGCGAGCTGTCGATGCTTTTAAGAACCTGGACCGATGAGTTTACAGGGGTTCCAGCATCGCATATCAACGGAGCTGAGCCCAGAAGATGTTCAGAAATGTAAAGCTTGTGATTGTCCTTGTCAACTATGAAGCACCTTGTTTCAATCCCGGCTTTTCCCAGTATGTCTGATGCGGTCTTGCTTAAAATCTTGATATTGTGGCTAAATATAGTGCTGTTATCTTTCTGCATGATTTTTATCAAGGTAATTTAGCAGTTCCTTCAATGATTTAATATAAAATTCACTGAACATGACCATCTGTCTATCAGATGGTGGCGACCCTGACTGTATTGCAAGGGGGGCATGGACAATACCGGATTTTTGAAGCATATAGGCTGAAAAGATAGAACAGGCGCTGTGGCAGGATGTGCTTATCCGGTAATAGCGGAAAAAAGCATCTGCCTGAGGATCGTTTACGTCTTTTGCATAAACAAGACAGCCGTTGTTTTTGCGAAGCTTTGAATATACCTGCCGGAATCTCTCTTTTGAACAGAAACCGCCTATTTTTTTCTCATTGTTCCAGAGCCCCCGGTTAATGCTCCCAATAATCAGGCATTCCACATTATCGCTGGTGTTTATTCTATGTATGCCTTCTGCTATTTCTTCAGGGCCTCGTGTGATTTCCCCGGAGAAAGGATGAAAATCACCTGAAATAACGGCAAATATCCTCGGCACAGCTGTTTCAAACCTTTGCCTGAGCTGTTCATAGCCGTCCAGAATGCCTGATACCGTTGAAAAGGATGTTGAGAACATGAACAGGGAATCAAAGATATTCCCCTTTTCAAGAAGCTCAGCGGGTATTGTACGATAGCCTTCACAGGAAAGAGGGTTGAGCCCTGCCCTTATATTGGCATAGCCTGTGACCCTGCTTATTATATTTGAGTAATTTATGGGCTTATCAGTCAGAAGGGGGTTCCCTCCCAAGGAAAGAATTTTATCTATTACAGCACCTGATGTTTCAGGTTTCAGGCATATTATGCAGGGCCTGTTCAGGTGACGGCTGTATTTTGCAAGGGATATACCCGCATTGCCGGAGGAGCTTATAACATATCCCCTGGGACTGCTGTCCTCCAGGGCTGATAAAAGATAGGCCATATACCTGTCTTTGTGGGAACCTGATGGGTTATCATCCTCCCTTAAAATATAAAGCCTTTTATAATCATGATGCTTCAGTTCCAGCAGGGCATTTCCGCCCTCCCCAAGGGATATCCTGTTTCTTGCAGGTATATTCCGGCTGAACATATGGCTGGATCTCCAAATTCCTTTATTCATTGCTTTGATCCTGCAGTTTTGTCTTAAGCATCCGGAAGTGTACCCGGAAGGCATTTGCCCTTGATTTGACAAAATTTGAGTAGAAGCCGGCGCAGGCCGGGCTCAGGATAATGGTATCCCCGGGTTTTGCATAATCGTAGGCATCTGTAATTGTATCTCTGAAGCTGGTGGCCAGGATTATCTTTGAGCTGTTTTTCATTTTATCTGATAGTCCGTTAATTAATGAGCTTTTAAGGTTTTCATTGTCCAGGATATAAGCCCTTTTTATCCTTGTGTTCTCCAGGCTTTGAATAAAAAAGGAATAATCATTGCCCTTTGTTTCTCCTCCGCAGACAAGGATAATATTACCCTTTACTGATTCTATGGCCTGTATTGTAGCATAGGGTGTGGTTGCGCTCAGGTCATCAATGAAATTAATGCCGGATTTGGTTCCGATAAATTCAAACCTGCTTTTTATGCCGAGATCCTGGTTAAAGGCCTCAGGAAGAATAAAAGAGGGTATATCAAGATAGCAGGCAAGCCCAGAAACCATGAGAAGGTTGCTTCTGTAGATGCTTTTGTCAATATTATCAGCAGAAAAAAGCTTCCTTTCTGCACCCATGTACTCTGCGGTTATGATACCGTCTTTGAGGTATATGACAGGATGGGATGCCCGGATGTCTGACGGTGGTTTTTTGAGAGAAAACAGAATCAGTCCTCCGGTATCAATATTTTCCCTGTTCATGCTGTAAACCTTTAGTGGAATTATGGCACAGGAATGTTTCTCTATTATTCTCAGCTTTGTATTAATATATTGCTGAGGGTCATTATTATGTTCTTCAAGGTGATCAATATCTATATTGGTAATCATGGCAATATCCGGCTTGAACAGGGAGTGCTTCAGATGCCGGTTGGAGGTTTCAAGGATGAGCCAGGAATCTTCTTTCATCTCGTGTATTTCCGGCAGCATTTGCTTTGAATACCTGTCATTTCCGGAGATATAAGCTTCCTTTCCCCAGGATTTCAGAAGGTTTAATGTAAGGTGTACCGAGGTCGTTTTGCCCTTTGTTCCTGTTATGCCTATGATTTTGCCCCTGCAGAATAAATAATAAAGATCAAATATAAGGAAGGCCAGACCTCCCTTTTCATGATGGCTGTCTACTGCCTTACGGTTTTCAGGATACCTGTCCCAGTCCTGGGGCAGCAGGATAATATCCCTGGGGTCTATTCCAGAAAGATAATCCCCCCCGACCCTCAGATCATTGCATAGGTTGATAAGCTCTGAGAAATTCTTTTCCACGGTTTTGGCAGGAAAAAATTCCCTTGCCCTCCGGTAAGATTCCCAAAGACTATCCCTGCCGGCAATATCGTGAAGGGCTGTCTTTGCTCCCGTATGAACCGACAAAAGCTTTACTGCCGACTCACCCTCCGTGCCTGTAAATCCTATGATGTGAACAACACGGGCATTATATAATCTATTTTTCAGTTCTTTCCTGGGACTGCTCATTTTTCTAAGCGAAATAAAGCTCAAACTCCTTGGGATTCGGGTAATTGTTTATTTCATCACAGTCCTTTTTCAAGACCTTTATGTACTGTTCTATGAAGCTTTCAGGAAAAACACCGTTTCTGGAAAGATATTCATTATCCCTTTTAAGTTCATCCAGGGCCTGGTCAAGGTGCTGGGGAAGGAATTTAATCTTATCCTTCATTCCGGCATCGTAAAGATTGGTGTCAAAGGGGCCGAATCCCTGTTTGGAAGGGTCTGTCCTGTTTGCTATACCGTCAATTCCTGCCATTAGTATGGCGGAAAGAGCCAGATAGGGATTACATGTGAAATCCGGCGGCCTGTATTCGAACCTTACCTGATCGGGCTCGCTGATATAAGCGGGAATACGTATGGCTGAAGACCGGTTGCTTCTTCCGAAGGTCTTGGTAACCGGGGCTTCAAAGCCTGCCACCAGTCTCTTGAATGAGTTGGTGCTTGGATTGGTAAAGGCACACAGACTGCTTGAGTGGGTCAGAATACCGCCTATAAAATGCAGGGCAAGCTCACTGAGGTTGGCATAGGCTCCCTTTTTATAGAAGATATTTTTTTTGTTCTTTCTGAGCATCATGTGGAAATGGAGTCCGCTTCCGGGATGATTGTATATGGGCTTGGGCATAAAGGTTATTACAATATTGTTTTCCCGGGCGATATTCTGCATAATATACCTTGCCCACACAGCATTCTCTGCGGAACTGTGCATTGGATGAAGACTGGTCTCTATCTCCTGCTGTCCGTATCCTCCCACCTCGTGGTGATGGTACCTGATGGGGATGCCGTAGGACAGAAGCATCTGGGTTGCCCGGTCCCTGAATTCACAGTATATATCATCGGGATTTGCAATGTGATAGGCATTGTGATGCATTATCTCACCCGGTTCAATCTTTATATGGGTATCAAATGGGGATGTGGATATGGAAATATCATTAAAAAGAAAAAATTCAAATTCGAAGTTAAACAGCGCTTCATCAGCTATTCCAAGATTCTTAAGGCTTTCCTCGGCCTTTTTTGAAATATATCTGGGATCCTGGGCATAGCGGGATCTTTTATCATCGGTGATATGTATATTTGCAAAAATTGACAGGGTATTAACCTTTCTGAAGGGATCCAGTACAGCTGTCTCCAGGTCCGGAATCAGTATCATATCAGACATCTGCACCTTTGCAAAACCATAGCTTGAACCGTCAAATCCTATGCCGTCGACAAGCAGGCTGTCTTTGAGCTCATTTACCGGGAAGGTTATATGATGCAGTCTTCCTTTGAGGTCTACTGCCTTCAGGTCGACCATTTCAATGTTTTCTTTCTCACAGAATGTTTTTAGTTCTTTTATCTGGGACAAGATGCACCTCCTAAATTTTGTCCTAAGGGATAACTGGTATAATAATAAGATAATATCAGATTATTATCAAACATTATTTTTCCCTCTTGAAGCAAAAGGGACGGTTCTTTTTGCTTCACAGGTAAAGGCACTCTTTATGCATTCTGAAACAGAAGATAATTCAGAAAGCCTTTTTTTATAACCGGGACATTCAAGAGAGGTTACATTGACCTTAAGGATTAACAAAGAACAGCTCTTTTCCGTGTGATTTAGGCTGTCAAAGATTAAAATTATATTATAAAATATTTTTATTGACATATTTATGAATTTTTATATTCTCATTTTTTACACGGGCGGTTAGCTCAGTTGGCTAGAGCATCGGCCTTACAAGCCGAGGGTCGTAGGTTCGAGCCCTATACCGCCCATCGGGGTCGTAGTTCAGTTTGGTTAGAATGCCGGCCTGTCACGCCGGAGGTCGCGAGTTCGAGCCTCGTCGGCCCCGTTTCTTACTCCCAAAGCCTTCAGGGCATAGGAAGCAGCATCCCTTACCGGGATGCTTTCATTTTCCAGGAACCTTTCAACTTCAGCCTTCCCAGGGCTTTCTCCGGAATTACCCAGGCATATCAGCAGATTGCGTATAAAACTATCATGACCGGCCCTAAAAATGGGATAATCACGGAACATCCGTGTGAATTGCTCCTCGTTCATAAATAAAAGATCCATAATGTTTTCCGGCAGATTCAGGCTTTTAAAGAAGGCTGACCCGGCCAATGATTCGCAAGTATTATTATTATAGGGGCATACCTGCTGGCATATATCACATCCAAAAGCCCTGTGGCCGATCTTCGGCTTTAGTTCATCAGGTATGATTCCCTTGTATTCTATGGTCAGCCAGGATATGCACCTGGACGGGTCAAGTCGGTAAGGCTGAAGGGCTCCCGACGGGCAGGCTCTTATGCAGGAGGTGCAATCGCCGCAGGA
>CAYSKJ010000126.1:0-9851 GCA_964431655.1 uncultured bacterium
TATTGCCGGGCAATTCTTCTTTTATTAACCTTTGCCATTTTTTTTCTGGTTTATGGAACAACCTTTGGACAGTTCCGGCGTTTTTTTTGAAGAAACCCCTGAAAAAAGCAGGCTGGCTGTTATAGGAAGCGACCACATCCTTTATGATTTTTTCCTGCAGAACAATGAAAATAATATTGTGTTTCTTCAGAATCTTGTAGATTGGTATACTCTGGGAGAAGCTTTGATAGGAATAAGATCAAAACAGATCATCCAGCGTCCCCTTAAGGAACTATCAGACACAGAAAAAACATATTTAAAATGGCTGGCTATACTGGTTATACCGCTTTTGCTGCTTATTTTCGGGCTTGTGAAATATTGGGTTAAGAAGCATTCCCGAAAGCTGGCCATGCAGAGATAGGAGGAGAAAATATGAGCAGAAGGAATGCTGTACTTTTAATTATTTTAATAGTGTTTTTTGCCGTATCAGTTTGGATTTCGGACCCTTTCAGCAAAAACAGGCTGAAAGCCTCTGAGATACCCCTTTTTGATGCTGATATGGTCGCAGATGCTGACAGCATAAGAATAGAGTCAGAGAAAGAAGGAATTATTGAAATCATAAAAAAGGAAAACGCCTGGCTGATACCTGAAGAGGACAATTACCCTGCGGACCCGGTATCTATCAAGAGGATATTAGACAACCTTTCAGATATTAAGGCAGGCAGGCAGGCAGTAAAAAACCTTGATAACCTTGATAAATACGGGCTGAATCCCGAAAATGAAGTAAAGGTGAGCCTCTTTCAGAATAATGAGCCTTTCCTGGAGATTTCCATCGGTAAAAACGGCCCGGATTTGCTTTCCTCATTTCTGAAGTCTGCAGATGAGGACTTCATCAGGCTTGTACCGGGCAACCTCAGGTATTACTACCAGAGACCACTCTCTGACTTTAAGGATAAAACGGTACTTGACCTGTCGGGGTATGACATTATGGAAGTTGAAATTATTGGGGAAGAATACTCTGCAATAATCGTGAAAGATGAAGAACAGGGGTATATCCTGAAAGAGAGTGCTGACGAAAAAGAGCTAAATCAGGAGACAGCCGGAAGGATTATCAGCTCTCTGAAACCTTTAAGGGCCGATGCTTTCCTTGAGGATGAGGACAGCCCTGATCAACATGACCTCAACAGGGACACACCGATTTATGTTCTTAATGTTACCACATCAAATGAAGAGAAATTTAGACTGCTGGTACTGGGCATGAATTCCCAAAGATCAAGGTTCTTTGTAACAAATCAGGACATGCTCTATACGAAGGCAATTTTCTCAGCAAAGATTGAAAGCCTTTTCCCTCCGGCTGAAAAGCTGTTTAACACATTGGATGAAATACAGGAATAATAAACATGCAGCTTTTTACCTGAGGAACTTTAAGAATACAAAGGTAAATCTGTGATTGCCCTCGGTACCGTCCTCATTGGGGTGGTTAAAGCCATAGCCGTAGTCAATATTGCATACATATGATTTCCACAGGATCAGGCTGAAGCTGAATCCAGCACCGTAGAAAAGGCTTTTGTCAGCGCTGTATATGTCATGAGCCCAGGAGGCATCAAAGTAAAGCTTCCATTTGAGTGCACTGGCAATATCAAAACCACTCACCAGATTTAAGGCATATACTTCATCGGTTTTTATCCTGCCGGGGGTAAAGCCGTGGATTCCTCCTGAGAACCCGCCGAGGTCCATAAGGTTGAATCGGTCATAATCCTCAAGTTTTCTGTAGGATAATGAAACCTGAGTATCTATACCCCTGATTTCAAAATCCTTTTTCAGTTTGATACTGCAGGAATACCAGTTTCTTTGCATCCTGCCCCAGTAAAGGTTATCCTCGATATCAGCAGGGATTCCGAAATTGCTTCCATTATTCCGGTAGGAGTATTTTACTCCAAGGCTTCCGGAAAAACCAAAATAGGACAGCTGTATATCAGCAGACTGGCTCATTACCAGGCTTTTACCGGGTATGACAAACTCAGGCAGGGTATGGTCGGATTCCTTATAATCTTCATATCGTAACTGAGTGGAAAGATAAAGATTAAGATGCCTTGAAAGTCTCCTGGTAAGGCCAAGGTTTGCAGATGAAGCATAGACATCAATATCCATTTCCTCTAGATTGGTTCCCTCTTCATAGATCTGGTCCGTAAAGTAGAGCAGGGGAAGGAATATATCGAAGCTCAGGCTCGAAAAGTATTTGTTAAGAACAGGCTTGCCTGTGCTTAAGCTAAGAGTATTTACCGCACCGGCGGTAAAGAGGTTAAAGTGATAACCCTTTTTTAAAAAGTCATAGTCGAAATAGTTAATCCCTGCCAGAGGAAGGAGTACATATTTTGATTCAAGGTCGCCCACAAGGCCGCCTACAAGAAAGAGAAAATTCTTTTTAATCTCTTCCTGAAGGATCCTGTTGCCCGTGCTGTCTCTTTTTAATATCCTGGGTCCGTCTTTTGTCAGCTGCATCATGGTTTGACCGCTCTCGTGGGCTATTTTCCTTTCCTTTTCAAAATCCCTGGAATTAATAAATATCTCATCATACTGCCTTGATTTATCAATAATGATATTTCTTCCCACCATGTTTAGTATCTCGTTTGACCTTATCTTTTCCGGTATTACATAAGTTATATCATCAATTCTCAGATAAGAATAATCTTCAACCTGATGAGCGCTTACCAGCGGAGGCTTCAATCCTTTTTGAAAGTACTCAAGCCTGACCAGGTGGAAATTTTTTGAATCAATGAAAAGGCTTCCGTCGGGAAGATCATCTTTTTTAGGAAGGAAGCGTATCTCATAGCATCTTCTGCTATTTACTGTTTTCTCGCCGGCCAGGGTATATTCATAAACCTCGTCAAAGTTGATATCCGATGGCTGAAGGTCAAGCTGTCCGGAGCCGATGAAAGGAATTTCAGGGAATTTATCCCTTGACCATTCTGAACCGTTGAAATATATAGACAATTCCTTCCATTCTATTGGAAAACCCTTTCTAAAAAAGTATTGGTCCCTGGTTTTGATCTCTATCCTGTCCTCTAATCCTGGTGCAGAAAAAAAATAATGGGTTGTTCCAAAGGCAGTATAATTTTCAAGCATGGTATCGGATACGACTTTTTTTGGGAAAAACCGTGATAGAATGTCTTCGGCCGTGAGGATTCTGTCCTCCCGGATATCCACTTTTTCCGAAACCAGGCCGGCATTTTTAAGGCTATAAGGGATATATCTTACAATGATAAGGTCATCTCCCTCAATGATATTAAGAAAACGGGAGAAATTCCCTGATCTGAAAAGCCTGTATGAAGGTTCAAAACCCCCGGCAGATCTGTCACCGATAGAATATGCATCAGGGTCATCAAGCTCCATGGACATTAATGACAGCCCTTCATAGCCAATATCGTCCGGGGTGTATTTTCCTCTGAATATAATTGTCTGGATATAACTGCCGGGATTGAAGAATATAAAACAGGGTACATTTTCATTATGTTTATTCAGTATGAGCCCGGGCTCACCGGACTCAGCGTACATTTCCGGTTCAAAGACCATATCGGCGACAGAAAACAGGTCCGATGCATGTCCAGGGCTTTCCATATTAAGGAATCCGCCGCTGAAGCCCAGGGAAAGCATATGGGCATGATCATGGATAATGCTGTTATATTCACGGACCTGGCTCATATAATATACGGGTTTTGATGGCATTGCCCTTTTAAGGTTTTCAAGCATACTGCTATCCTGTATATCCAGAACCAGATAATCTGTATAAAAGCCGATTTCATTATCTCTTAAAGCATGTATAAACTTGCTGTCGGTGTCTCTTAACATAATGCCCGTTTTTCTTTGATTATCTTCATTCTTCAGTATTGAAGAAAGGGTTTTGGTTATAAAAGCGGTCTCCCTTGCATTCCCTGCATTGAACCGGAGGATCATCCCGGAAAGACCTGATAAAAAAGAAAGTTCAATCATGCTTCTTTGTACGGCTTCAAAACTGTCAACGGTATGGTCAATATCATCCACGACAAGATCTAATATAATATAATTATGGTTAAAGTCTCTGATGAGATCCTGGATTTGCTTATTATCTGCAAGAGAACTGATACTTAGGGAGATTACCAGAACCGGGTGCCCGGTCTCCAGATCCCCGGCAGGTTTGTTTTCCAGGGCATCAAGGCAATAAACTGGAACAATCCTGTTCTCTATATTGTAATCATTAGCAAGGCTCAAGGAACAGAAAATTATGTATAGAATCGGAAATATCCTGTTAGTCATTAATGTTCTCCGCTGTAATTTTGTTAACCATATTATCTTTTTATTGATTTTCAAGAAATATAATTTAATATCACTTAACCAGAGATAGAAGGAGAATCGAAGTTATGAAGGTTCAGGTAAATCTCAAAAAGGACATGGTTTTTGAAGGTACAGACAGCAGGGGTCTGGGCATAACAATGGATGCTTCCCCTGAAGCATCCGGACAGGATGCGGGACCTTCCCCGATGAAGGTCTTGCTTATGGCGCTTGGAGGCTGTACGTCAATGGACACCATGTTCATCCTGAGAAAGGTAAGGGATACCATAAGCAGATACAGCCTTGAAATAAATGGCAGGACTGCTCCCAGGCATCCTAAAGTATTTACTGAAATTCATCTGGTTTACAGCTTCTGGGGAAATAATATCCCCTCTGATGAAGTTAAGAATGCAGTGAAGCTTTCCATTGAAAGATACTGCCCTGTTAACGCTATGCTGTCAAAAAGTGCTGATATTTCTTATGAGATAAGGATTAATGATGAAAATGTTTTATAAAATATCCCTGATATCAGTAATCATATTTGCTATAGCTGTTATTTGCGCCTTTTTGTTTTACAACAGGGTTTCAGAGGCTGACTTCACCACTGAGATTGTTGATTTGTCCTATTTCAGCAGGATTAATGATCCAATTGTTTTCCAGTCCAATAAGACGGGAAATTTCCAGCTGTACAGGATTATGCCTTCAGGAAGGGACCTGACCAGGATTACAGAAAATGAATATTCGGATGAATACCCCGTATATTCCCCGGACAAAAGCATGCTTGCTTTTCACAGGATTGACCTTCAGCAGGACACATCAAACATCATGGTTCTTCACTTAAACAGCGGAAAGGAAATAAACATCACAAGGGGAGATAATAAGTACCATGATCCCGCCTTCCTTAATAACTATTCACTGGCTTTCGACTGCGAGAGAAGATGGCAGATATACATGTCCGATGTGAAAACACACAATATCATTCAGCTTACGGAATTCTCAGGGCGGAATATACTACCCAATTTCAGCCCAGATGAAAAGTACATGGCTTTTACCAGGAGTCCGGTCCTAGGATGGAATGTATATATAATGAAAATGAGTGACAAGTCCATTGAAAAGCTCACCGACGGCTTCGGTGCCTGCAGGCCTCATTTTCACAGCGACAGCCGTAGCCTTGCCTATGTCTCCTCCGAAGGTGACGGGAAGGGGGAGATTTGGATGATCGATATCGAAGGCAAAAACAAGAAACGGGTCACCAACTATCCTGAAACCTATGATTATTACCCGTCTTTCTCTCCCGATGGCAAATATATTGTCTTTGCAAGGGTAATAGATGACAAACTTCACGGCAACTGGGACTTGTGGATAATAACATCAGACGGACGTAAAGCGGCTCAGCTTACTGACTGGCCGTCCCAGGAAAAATTTCCCTGCTGGTCAAGATAGTGACTATGTCCAGACCCGATAAAGTATCTCTTACATTCTTCCTTCTTTTCGTATTTATTATTACTCTGAGCTTCAACCTTGACTACAGGAGATATATTCCCTATATATTCAGCGATGAATCCGTTTATATCATGATGGCTCAATCCCTTGCCCTGGACAGGGACCTTCTTTATGAGAAAAAGGACCTGGAGCGGTTCTATGAAGCCGGCTACCAGAACGGCCCCCAGGGGATTTTTTTGACAAAGAGGCTGGATCACTCAATAAACAGCGATATATTTACAGATTATAGGGATAACAGGATATACTTTGCTTCCAGTTCTGCCAGGGATGCTTTTAATAAAGACCCTGAATATTTTATCAGCAGGTCCCGTGATCATGGCATAATACTTCAGAATATCGATGAAGCTGATAATGGAAGTGATATCAAACAGGTGAACTGCATAGTATCTGACAGCATTTACTATTCAAAATTCCTTGTATACCCTCTTTTTGCAAGCGTTTTTGTATTTGTATTTGGAAACAGCGGTTTTATCTTTTTTAATTTCCTGCTCTATTTTCTGATCCTTGCCCTGGGCTACAGATACCTTAAAAAGTACAATCCTCCGGATAATGCCCTTTTATATGTATTAATGTTTTTTCTTATTTCCGCGTCCCTTATTTATACCCTGTGGATAACACCTGAAATATTCAATATGTTCATGGTAACTGCCGGGTTTTACCTGTTTGCCCGGTATATTGAGCACAGGAAAATAACCTCTGTAATTTTATCAGCAGCATGTTTTGCCATAGCTGGTGCATCAAAGCTCCCCAATTCATTTTTTATGCTGGCTATCGGGCTTTACCTGCTCTCAGAAAAAAGGTTCAGGGTTATTTTTCTGCTTATCCTTATATTCGCAGTAGTATTTTTATCCTTCTACGGCATACAATACCTGCTGACGGGCAACTATAATGCCTACTGGGGTGACAGGAAGACTTTTTACTGGGATTTTCCCCTCCAGGATGAAGGATATGCCAGCTGGGACAAAGGCGTACGGCTGTCAAACGAAGATTATTTTGAACAGTCCTTTTATTTCAACCCACGCGTGACCATGCTTAATATATATTATTATATATTCGGACGCTTCACCGGCCTGCTGCCCTACTTTGCCCTGAGCATAGCGTCGCTCCTTCTATTCCTTTTTGATACAGGGAAAAAACACAGGATTTTTATCCTCTTATCAATTATTGCCTGCATCCTGGCTTATATTGTAATGGCTCCTGATAATTACCAGGGCGGTGGAGGAGCTGTAGGGAACAGGTTTTTTATCAGCATTTTCCCGGCATTTCTATTCCTGGTTAAAAAAATCCGCTCTTTCATAATCCCTGTTTTATTCGGCATAATCGGCCTGGGCTTCGTGGGAGTCATTTTAATCAATCCCTTTATTGTATCCTATACTCCCTATATTCATGCATTATCACCCATATACAGAATCCTTCCGGTAGAATATACCCTGCTGAATACCCTGCCTACGATGATAAATAACCACACTATGCTAATAAACAGAGACGGAGATATATGGTACAGAGTCCATCAGTTTGATGAGAATAATCTTTCAAGGGAATATGGGCATTTTTGGCAAAAAGGTAAATCAGGCAGTGAGTTTGCTGTGAGAATAATGGCTGATAAAGAGCCTGAATACGGTGTTCTCACAATTTTTAACGGCTACAGGCTTAATGACATAAAACTCGGTTTTCCCTCTTTTAAGTACAAAAAGACAATGTTTCCCGGAGAAAGCGAAAGGATAATCTTCCCCCTGGAGAAGTCTTATCCCTATTTCAGGTCAAGGGTTTATCCCTTTTCATTCTATAGCAGCAACGGATTTATCCCTCTATCAGAGGGGCTTAACCTGGGAAGGCTGAACAGTTCCATACTGGGTTTTCTTTACGGCTTCAGCTTCAACAGCCTTGAAATTGGACAGGCATTGGCAGACAGAGGAGAATACTCTCCTGCGCTGGACTATGCCAAGCATGCCTTAATTGATGAACCACTTGATATCAGAGCCCAGAACCTTGTTTTAAGTCTCGACAGGAATGCAGACATAAAGATAGATAAAAAAGCCTCGATGGAAAAATTTTTCAATAATTACAAAGCCCATGACATCAATGATTCAGAAACCGTCAATTATTCTTTCAAAGACTTTGACACCTTTATGGAGGATATAACAGTATCTTTCCCGATTGATAAACTGGAAGCCAGTCCCGGCTCTAATTTAACCTGTTCAGAGGAAGGACTTGAACTAAACTGCAGCAGGTCCTTCTCTGTACAGACTCCCAGGATTTTTCTTAATAAGGGAAAATACAGGGCTATCTTTGGGATAATTCCCAAAAACGATGACTGCCAGGATATCCTTATGGTTATTGATGCCAACTCAAGGATTAATACTGTTCACAGCAGTTTCATGGCAGACCGGAGCAATAAATACAATACCTACAGCCTGGATCTGGAGCTTTTAACTCCAGATTCCGTGTCCTTAAGGCTTACATCTTTTAAAACCGTTGGCTATATCTTGAAATCAGTACGGCTCATCCCAGTTGAACCGCTGGAATACCACGCCAATACACTGAATGCAGAAGCTGACAGTTCATATCAGCCTCCCATAGGTCAGACTGGTTTTTCCAGGGAGTTCCTTTCCTGTGATAACCTTGACATACAGCTGAAATCAGACATTGAAAGATATTATCATAATTATGGAGAAATGCCTGAAAAGGAGGATGCCTCACAGGTTATTGATGATAATTTAATGGAGATGCAGTTCCATGGTTTGTCCATGGATAATGGGTCTCTGCAGTTTGAGGGTTTATTACTGCTGAAAAGACAGCTGAACAGTAATATTGTTTTAAATGTAGAAATATCAGAAAAAGGCAGAATTCTGAAAAGATTACTAAGAGCCCTGGGACTGAGAAAACCCTTTTCGGCTGAAATACCACTGTCCGATAAGGGCATTCCGTCCTTTCTTCTTCCTGCAAATTGCCTTATAAGCAGTAAGTATAGGATAAAAGTGCCTGAACACTTTAATATCCGGGATTATGAAGTCAAATTCAGGATTTTGTACTGATGTATTCTCTTTCCAGCATTTTTCTTAACTGCCGGCCCTCATAAACACCTTTTTCGGTTATATAGGCCGTTATCAGACTGCTGGGTGTAATGTCAAAGGAGGGATTTTCAGTATCAATATCTTCCGGTATTATGCGGCAATCCTGAGCTCTGCGTATTTCATCCCGGTCCCTCTCTTCTATGACGATCTCACTGCCGTCGGCGAGGGAAGGGTCGAAAGTGGAAAGGGGCGCTGCAACGTAGAAGGGGACCTTGTGATACCTGCAGTTTATTGCCAGAAGATAGGTGCCTATCTTATTGGCTGTATCACCGTTGGATGCAATTCTATCAGCCCCTACGACAGCACATGCCACCTTTTTGTTTTTGAGAATATATCCAGAACTTGAATCGGTTATTACCCTGACAGGTATATTGTCCTGACCAAGCTCCCAGGCTGTAAGCCTGGAACCCTGAAGATAGGGCCTGGTTTCATCAGCATATACCAGGTTTATTTTACCCTTCTTAAAAGCACTCCTGATGACTCCCAGGGCTGTACCCCAGCCGCAGGTCGCAAGCGCTCCGGCATTGCAGTGGGTAATTACTGTTGAATTTTTATCTATGAGCTTCTGGCCGTATTCGCCGATTTTTTTATTAATTCTGATGTCCTGATGATAAAGCTTTTGAGCGTTCTCAAATAATATGCCAAAGGCTTCCTTCTCATCTTTATCAGTGCAAAGTGATCTGAAAAGCCTCTCCTGTTTTTCAAGGCCCCATGCGAGATTTACTGCCGTAGGGCGTGAACTTAAAAGAAAGTTTTTCTGCATAATAAAATAATCAAGCCCGGTTTTTTCCCTGACAGCAAAGCTTATACCGAATGCGCCGGCCACTCCTATTGCTGGCGCTCCTCTTACAACCATATCCCTTATTCCCATATATGCGTCATTTACGGTCTTAATATCCATGTACCTTATATCAAAGGGGAGTACCCGCTGATCCAGCAATTGAATGAAATCCGGCATAATTTTTATTGTTTCAAGCATAAATAACT
>CAYSKJ010000127.1:0-9521 GCA_964431655.1 uncultured bacterium
AGGGCATCGATCTGCCTCTCCTTTTCAAGCCGGAGTATTTCCCAATGCTTTTTGAAAACGGAATACCTGCCGTTAAAGCTGTAAAGGCTTTTATCATGTATGTATACTATCCTTTCTGCAGCATTTTCTATGAAATCCTGGTCATGGCTGACAAAAACAACGGTTTTTTTAATTGATCTAAGGTAGTTCTCAAGCCATTCTATAGCGACAATATCAAGGTGGTTGGTGGGTTCGTCCAGCAGGAGCAGACTGCTTTTTTTAAGAAGCACTACTGCAAAAAGCACCCGCCTGAACTGACCCTTTGACAGGGATGAAACGGGCATGTCAAGGTCCCCGGAATGAAAGCCGAATCCGCCCAGAATTTTCCTGATCTCGGTATCGGCATCAAAAAGCTCACGGTCTATATATTCATCAATAGAAATTTCATCAATGGCAGTGTCACTATAACCCGCTTTCTCCTTTACATATTCAAGGATACCCATGGGGACCTGGGGTATGTCAACCTGCTTCAGAACTGCAGTTTCAAGGTTTTTTGAATATTCAACAATGCCGGAGTCAGGCTCAATTTCTCCGGATATTATGTTAATGAGGGTTGTTTTTCCACAACCGTTGGGGCCTATAATACTTATGGTTTCACCGGGTTGTACACAAAGGTTTATACCAGAGAATACCGGCAGAAAGCCAAAGGATTTTGATACATTTTCAAGCTTAAATAACATAATTGTTTTGTCTTTTATCCTAGTTGGATTATAATAACTTAATGAATTTTATGAAGAAATAAATATCTTCGAAAGGAGTGACCCGATGAAAGCAAGAGAAAAAGCATTTGAAAAAATCAGGGAGATTCTGATAGAGAGAAAAGACCAGATAATTGAAGATGCAAGGAAAAGCCTTGGCAGTGACAGCATTGAAAATGCCACTCATGGAGATAATATTGATATCGCCAATTACAAGACAGATACCATATTATACAGCAGGATCAGAGACCGGGAAAGAAAACTCATAAAAAAGATAAACAAAGCCCTTGACAAGCTCGACCACAACCAGTACGGAATCTGTGAGAAATGCGGCAAGGAAATTAATATTGAAAGGCTGGAGATAAGGCCTGTCACCGAATACTGCATTAAATGCAAAGAATTGCTCGAACAAGAGGAAGACTGAAACATTATGGACTATCTGGAGCATATCAGAGCCTTAAGCGAGGAGAACAGCGCCAGGATACTTCTTATTGTGCTTGACGGACTGGGGGGGCTCCCCCTGGAAGGCAAGACAGAGCTTGAATCAGCTCTCAAGCCTAATCTTGACACCCTGTCAAAGGATTCAGCCCTGGGACTTGCCGACCCCATAGCCCCCGGATTCACCCCTGGCAGCGGACCTGCCCATCTTTCCCTTTTCGGCTATGACCCCTTCAGATACTCCATAGGAAGGGGCATTCTTGAAGCCCTGGGCATTGACCTGGAGGTCGGCGGAATGGATATTGCCGTAAGGGGCAATTATGCTACTCTGAAAGACGGCCTTATCACCGATAGAAGGGCCGGCAGAATAAGCACCGAAGAGAACTCCAGGATTACTGAGTTCCTAAGCCAGAGAATAAACAAAATAGAGGATACTGAAATAATACTGAAACCAGGCAAGGAGCACAGGTTTGTCGCAATCTTCAGAGGAAGTGGCCTGTATGATAATCTAACCGATGCAGACCCTCAGAAGGAAAACTCAGAACCTGTCCTCACCAGTGCCCTGGATGAACACTCCAGGAAAGCCTGCAGAATCATAAACACCTTTATAGAAAAAGCACGGGAAGCCCTTTACGGCGAGCCGAAAGCAAATTATGTGCTCTTGAGGGGATTCTCCAGATACCCCGACATACCCCGGATGCATGATATTTACCGCCTGAAGCCGGCATGCATAGCAACCTATCCCATGTACAGGGGACTGGCAAGGCTGGTGGGAATGTCCATTCTTGATACAGGCACCACATTGAGCGATGAGATAGATACCCTTAGGGAGAATTTCAGCAGATATGATTTTTTCTTCCTTCACATAAAGAAAACTGACTCCTATGGCGAAGACGGCAATTTTGCCGAAAAGATAAAAGTCATAGAAAGTTTTGACAGGAACCTTCCCGACATAATCAAAATGGGATTTGATGTAATTGCCATAACCGGTGACCATTCAACACCGGCACTGATGAAAAGCCATTCGTGGCATCCGAATCCCCTGCTTATTCACTCCCGTTTTGAATTCAGAGACAATCTGCCCTTCGATGAAAAGAACTGCAGGAAGGGCTCTCTCGGCAGGATCAGTTCTGTTTCCATACTCCCCCTTCTGATGGCAAACTCCAGTAAGCTGAAAAAATATGGTGCTTGAAAAAATGGAGGCTAAGGATGTAATAAACCGGCTCAATATTGCACGGTATGCCATTTACGGCAGTATTGTAATGGAAATAGGGCATGAGATAAACAATCACCTTAATTCCATAAGCCTCTCATCACAGATAATAGAGCTTTATGCCGGCAAGGGGAACACTGAGGATCTAAACCCCAAACTCGAGATAATCAATAATAATATAGAATCCATACAGAAATTCACCCAGAAAATGATAAGCATTAAGACCATGTTAAAGCCTGAGGATTTCTCCAGGGAGAAATGGGACCTTGTAAACCCCAATGCAGCTGTAAGGGATGCTGTCAACATTCTGGGAAGCATCAACCGATTTGACAGGGTAGAAATATCCCTGGACGACCTGGAAAAGGAGCTATACCTTTTTACGAGCAATGATGTTTTCGACCTGATAATCTCGGTGCTTCTGCTTAATATATCATCCCTGGTCAGGGAAGGAAGCATATCTTTTGCAGGAAGAAAAAAAGACGGGGAAAAACATATACGGATAAAAGCTGTATCCCCGGGGGAGAAACTCTCCCATGAGAGTCTGATTTTCCCCTGCGATATAGGGATTCTGAACGGCCATCTCGCAATTTCTCATAACCTGCTTGAAGATGTGCTGAGGCTATGCGGGGCTTTTATAAGGACTGATGATGAGGGGGAGGGTATCTACTCCCTGAGCTTAATTTATTCTTGACTAATGAGACTTGATAATTAAGATTTTTATATAATAACGGTTTCATTAAATTTTTATATGTGAGGCGCATAGGATGGAAAATAAACATGATATCCTGGTAATTGACGATGAACCCCATATCGTGGAACTCATCAAGAATATACTTGAGTTTGAGAATTATACGGTGAGATTTGCCTATAACGGCGTTGAAGGCCTTGAGCAGGTGCAAAAGCAGATACCATCTCTTATCATACTTGATATTATGATGCCTGAGATGGACGGTTATGAGTTCACAGAAAGGCTCAAAGCTGATGAATCCTACAAGGACATACCCATTGTCATGCTCACAGCCAAGGGGAAAACCAGCGATATGCAGAAGGGATATCTTTCCGGAGTGGAAGGCTATATCAGCAAACCCTTCAACTCCTATGATCTTCTAGGTGTAATAAAGATAATCCTGAACCAGAAGGATAAACAGGCAGAGGAGGAATAATGCGTTTATCTAACAGCAAGATAATACATTTATCCAAGGTAATCATAAACGGTCTTCAGAACCTGGAGGGAGTCGGTTTTAAAAAGGATCTCAAGGATGTCCAGCGGGTCATCGAGGGGATCATTCATGATGAACTCCATAAGGAGCAGGAAATAGAGGACCATGTGAATGAACTGCTTATGAACAGCAGAAAATACAAATCAGGCACCCGGGAATACGATGAAGAATTTCAGAGGCTGTTCAACCTTGAAATGCAGAAAAAAGGTCTTAAATCCTAAATGACCGGGGGGAAAAACATCCTGGTCATAGATGATGATATAGTCCTTACCAGGATAATCAAGCAGTACCTTGAAGATAACGGTTTTTTTGTAACTTCCTATCCGAATGCCCAGGAAGCCATAAGCAGGCTTGGAAGCCTAATCCCTGACATAATTCTTCTAGACCTCGAGATGCCCATAATAGGAGGCCATGAAGCAACTCTGCTCTTCAGGATGAATCCCAATACCAGAGATATCCCAATTATTATGGTAACGGGAAGATCCAGGGACATTGACAGGAATAAATCCAAGATGATGGGCGCCAACGATTATATTACCAAACCCTTCAGCCTTGAAATACTACTCCAGAAAATAAAACAGTACCTGAAAAATATTAAAAATGATACCCAATGATATACTTACATCTATTTCAAAAGAACTTGCCGGCAATATTAAATCTCTAAGCAGAATCTCCCTGAACTCCATAGTAATATCTGACACGGAAGGTAATCCCGTGCTTTTTGTTGCACCGGACTCGAGGCTTGAAAACCTGCTCAAGAACCATATAAACAGGGATTTTATCCTAAAGCACATAAACAAGCTGTTCAAACACAGGACGGAATTCTACAGGACCCGATCAAAGGAACTGCATAAGCTCATTGCCTCCATCGAAGCTTATAATGAAACCAAGGGTTATATAATCCTGATATCCGAGGAAGAAAACAGCCTTGAATCCACTTCGCAAATTGTTAAAACCCTGCTGGAACAGGGCTTTGAATCACGGTTCAAGGATTATGAGATAAAAGAAATAGTCAAGGAGCTGATAGAGAAGCATGAGAGGCTCACACTGTTTTCAGCTCTTTCAAAGGATATTGCCAAAATACATGACCTGAACCAGCTCATTGAAAATCTAAGTAAAGTCATTTCCGGGTCCTTGCGCTTTGACAGCTTTCTAATTCTTTTGCGCTCCGATGCCTCTTCAGATCTCTATGTAAGCAAAAGGGTCGGGAAAAAGGTAGAAAGCTTCCTTGAAAATGTCCTGAAGGTTGACCTGGCAAAAAGGATAAAACAGACAGGTGAGTCCCTTCTTATCTATGAAGACAGCGCTCCGGAGCTCCCCCCTTCCATACTCTGCAGTCCTGTACAGCTTGATAAAAGCTTTTTCGGAATGCTTGCCATGATAAGGGAAAAAGAGAACCAGCCTTTCACCAATGAAGAAAAGGACCACCTTCAGATGTTCGCAGTAGAAATGGCGAAGGGCATTCACAGGATACTTCTTTATTCAAGCCTCAAAAAGAAATACTTTACAACTATTGCTTCCCTGGCTGAGGCAATAGATGCAAAAGACCCCTATACCAAGGGACACAGCTACAGGGTTGCAATGTACAGCGTTGAAACCGCCAAGAAGATGCACCTGCCTCCGGAAAGGATAGAGACAATACAGATAGCGGCCTATCTCCATGATGTCGGCAAAATAGGTATTGACGAGGCTATACTCAGGAAAGAGACACCCCTGGATGATGAAGAGCATGCATTGATGCAGACCCACCCCATAATAGCAGCCAAGATACTCCAGCCTATCAGCTTTCTGGGGGATATAAGCACCATAGCCCTTCAGCATCATGAAAAATGCGACGGATCAGGCTATCCGAACCACCTTACAAAAGGCAGTATACTCCTTGAAGCAAGGATTGTAGCACTTTGTGATTCCTTCGATGCCATGACAACGGACAGGCCCTACAGAAAAGCCTTTCCGCTGAAAAAGACCTTCAGCATAATAAAAAAGGACAGCGGAAGGCATTTTGATGAAGAGGTAGCGTCAGCCTTCTTCCAGGCCTGGATAGACCATCTAGAGCGCAACATTTTCCCCTTTATACACCTAAGCAAGAGAAAAGACCTGCTGGAATACCTCAGTACTGTCATCGCGGGATATTGAAGGCTCAGTCCGGCCGGGGTTTTTAGGAATGAAAGCTGTAAGAAAATACATCATTATTTTAATAATAGCAGCTGCTATAACAGTTATCTACAATGCAGGATTCTACCTGCTTAAGCCTCTAGTAATTGATAGAGTCCTGAAAAATTTAAAACAGGAATACGGAGTTGATGTCCGCATTGAAAACATTGACATCAGCCTCCTCTTTTCCTATATCCTGGCTGAAAACATGGAAATAGAATACGATGGAACCCTCATACTAAAGGCCGGAATAATCAAGGTAGAGACAGAATATATGATAATGCTTCTGTTTAAGGAAATCAATATTAAACAGATATATATCCATGGCCTTGATTTTTCATACAGCGATGCCTTAAAGGAGCTGGCTTCAAATCTTAGGCCAGATGGAGATGCCATTGAAAGCAAAGACGGGTTCAAGGTATTTTTATCCTCTTTGGTAGTGCAGGATTCCAGTATCCGGTATGATTCAGAGGAATTCTCGGCCCGGATCAGCAATATCAGCCTGAGGCTCTTCAGCTATCTCGGCATGTATTATGAATCCACCCTGAAATGCTCAGCCATGCTTAATTACCAGGATTATGAAACCAGCTACTACATGGACATGAATCTGAATATTGGGAAGGATTTTGACAACCTGGAGATAATAAAAAAAGAAGGCAATATCGCTCATGATTTATACCCTGAAGGATATATAGGCGGAAAGTTTGACATTGCAAAAAACAGCCTTGAGCTTGATTTATCTTTCCCTCTGCCAGCCTATAAAGCCCTGGACTTGAAGGGGATTTTTCTTATTGAAGGTAATCTGTCAAAAAACCTAAGTTCCCCCGATTTTTCAGGTTTTTTCCTGTCAAAGGACCTTTTTTACAGGAATACTCCTCTGAAATTGCACTCCGGCATCTATAAGGAGGAAAACCGAATAAGGATCGAGGACTTCAATATTTCCTGCGATGCCCTCTCAGCCGGTTTATCGGGTGTAATGGACCTGGAAGCTCTTTCGGGCGATGGCTGGCTTGGAGATATTGATTTCAGGCTTGACAGGGTTGACACAAAAAGCGTTTTAAGTCAGCTTTTCAGCCATGACAGCTTCTTTGAACAGCAAATGTTTCTGGAAGGTACTGCCAGGTTTTCCATGCTTGAGGGCAGATTTACACCCGAAATCAGTTCCAGGATCGATATACAGAGGTCAGCCCAGGGCTATTCACCCCTTGAATGCAATCTTCTTGCAAAATACAGCAATGGAATTATTGAGCTAAAAACCGCAGAGATTGCTGTAGATAACTCCCTTATCTCAGCCTCTGCCGTTTTTAATACCCGGGACAGCATAATAAACGGGCAGTTCAGCTACCTTATAAATGACCCGGAGAAACAGCATTACTTCATCAGACAGCTTGTAGACCGCGAGATATTGGCATCAGACAGGGATTCAGCCGAATCTTTTCTGGATTTCTGGGATAACAATACAGTAAGCAGAGGCATCGGTGAAATAACCGGTTTTATAACCGGTAATATTGAAAATCCTGAAATAGACGCTCTGCTGCTGGGTTCTAAGATTGTTTTTGCAGGCACAGAACTGGGGAATATATCAGGCCATATAAAATACTATGATGAAAGGATAAGTCTGTCAGATACAATGATAACCAGAAACGGGGCTGATATCACAGCCGGAGGATACATTGACCTGAAAACCAATGCTCCAAAACTGCTGGAACTCACCCTTTCATCCAGGAATTTCCCCGCATCGGGGATCCTTGGAATCTATGATCTGGATGTGCCGGCAGAGACCCTCATTACCGGCAATATTGTGCTGGACAGCATTAAGGATGATATTGCCATATCCTTTGATGACATAAGGGCTCATGATATGAGTTATCAGAACCTCTATGTCGGTACGGGTCTTATATACGGAAGTTTCAAAGAGGATCTGCTTAGACTGGACAGGGTTAATATAGAATCCTCCCAGGGAACAGCTGATATATCAGGAAGCTATAACTTTCAGACAGGAGCTTATGAGCTGAGCCTTAAAACCATTTCCTTTTCTCTTTTCGACAGTGAAAAGACTGCGGACCTTACAGGGTTTGACAATATGCTTCTGGATATCTCCCTTGAAAGCAGGGGCACTTTTGAGCTTATGGATCTTGAGGCCGGAGGCAAAATCACAAGCGCCTATATCAGGGGCAGGCAAATTCCTGACCTGGAGTTCTCAGCCCGAATTGAAGAGAATGATGGTACCCTTCTGCTTGCCATGGATAATGCAGTCCGGATCCGGGGAAGCATCAAAGATATGACAGGTATAGACATAGATGGAGATTTAGATTTTAAGGATGCCATGCAATGGGCAGGATATTTCACAGAGAATGAAAACCAGGAGATGAGCCTCCCTATCAGGGGTTCTCTCATGGGAAGCATCGACCTTAATGACCTGGACTCCATTTTTCTCCAGTTATCCCTTGATGACATGAAGCTGAATTTCATGAAAAATGTCTATATGAACCGTGATCCGGTAAAAATCGCTTATTACGGCGGGCAATTGATAATTAAGGATTTTGTTCTTCAAAGAAACCGGGATTTTTTCCGTATAAGCGGTATAATAGACCCCTATTCGGGTTATGATCTGAATCTGCAGTCTAATATGGATATATCCCTGGTATCCCAGTTTGTTCCGTCAGATATAATTTACACCCTTCGCGGGGAATCCGATATATACCTTGACCTGTTCGGCAAGCTTTCCAGCCCCGTATTCCAGGGAAGAACAAAGCTTGACAATGGTTTTGTAAGGCTTCGGGACCTTTCATATCCAGTAACAAATATCAATGGTGATTTCTTCATATCCGGGTCTACCATAAGGATAGACAGGCTGTCTGCGCGGCTCAACAATGGAAGCGCTGACATAACGGGCAATATGGCGTTTTCCGCCGGCGGCATAGACAATATAGTCATGGAAATCACCGGAAGCAATATCGGTTATGCCATACCAAGGGTTTTCGATTCAAAGTTCAGTTCCAGGCTCAGGTTTACTGGAAATTCATCAGCAGGATTCATCCTCTCGGGGGATGTAAACCTTGAGTATTTCAAGTATGTTGAGAAACTTGAGCTCACTGCAAGACTGTCCAATATGATAAGGGGAATCATCACAGGAAGGACAACCTACGATACTGCATCCTTGCATGGAGATGATATTGTAAGAATGGACATAAAGGTCACCGGCGAAAGGAACATCTCCATGGATAATGACCTGGGAAAGGTTTTTTTCAAAGCTGATCTGGATGTAAAAGGCGGCATAAGCAGACCCATACTCCTGGGCAGGGCAGAGATAATCAGCGGAGAAATCTATCTCTTAAACAACACTTTCAAGGAGCTTAAGGGTACAGCGGAATTTATTAATCCCTTCCGTCTTGACCCGAATATCAACTTTTCAGGAAAAACCTTCATAAACGGTTATAATGTTACGGTTGCCGTTAACGGGAGCCTTGAGAATCCTATCCTGGAACTTGCATCAAACCCGTCTCTGCCAGAGATTGACATACTCAGCCTTCTCAGCAGCGGCAGAACTACCCAGGACTTCATGGCCGGAGGCACCCAGAGCAGTCTCGGTGAATACGGAGTATCAACCCTGCTTGCGGGAAACCTCACAAGCTACCTGGAGAAGACAGCCGAAGACCTCTTCAAGTTCGACAAAGTTACCGTGACTCCAATTCTGAGCGGTTCTCAATCGGATTTGTCAGCAAAGATAACCATAGAAAAAAGGCTTTCAAGCCGTCT
>CAYSKJ010000128.1:0-9444 GCA_964431655.1 uncultured bacterium
TTCCTTCCTTAAATTCCCGGGCATAGGCATGTTTGATATATCTGAGGAGCGCTCCAATGAATCAAAGATAAATATATTCAGGTCAAAGGACAGGGGCGGCTGGACAAGAGATATCAGCACCTTCAGTACCCTCAGGATTAGAAATATCTCCAGCGGGATTGACATGGTGCTGGATGCTGATGCACCGGGCCCGGGTATGATACTTACCGGGGATATATCCCGGATTGACAGCATTGACATTGATGCATATGGCAGGAACCTGCCGTTTCTGAGGATTATGAGCCGGGGAAGGCATATCGGCGACTATGATCCTGCAAGCAGATCAATAATCAGGCTGGAGGATGGAAGAGCCCCCCTTCCCAGGAGCGACCCGTCTCAGATGCTGTGGGGGACCTTTCTCGGGGGAGCAGGGTATGATCACTGCAGTCATATCTCCCTGGATTCTGAAGGCAATATATTGATAGCCGGTATAACCGACTCGTCTGACATACCTGTCCCTGACGGGCTTTATACCTCCTTTTCCGGTGAGATAGATATGTATGTTGCAAAACTCAACTCTTCAGGCAACAGCCTTATATGGGCCACATATATCGGAGGAACGGGTAATGATGACGCTGTCTCCGTTATTGCTGACTCCCAGGACAATATCATTGTCTACGGAGAGACAAACTCAACGGACATACCGGTGCCCGGAGGGATGTACACATCCTTTGCGGGAGCCTCTGATCTTTATATAGCAAAGATAAGCCCCGGGGGAGACAGCATGATATGGGGAACCTACCTGGGAGGCTCCGGTGATGACATGTATTCCCTGGCAGGCAGTTCCCTGGTTCTCGACAGCAATGACAATATAGTGCTTGTCGGGACTTCATCCTCGGATGATATCCCTGTCCCCAACGGCTATGATGATGAACTGGGCGATGACTTCATGAAGATGTATATTGCAAAGATAAATTCAGAGGGAACATCGGTAATGTGGGGGACCTATCTCGGCGGAAGCGGTTTTGACTACGGCATATCTGTGGATATGGACAGCCTGGAAAATATTGTTGTCGGGGGGTATACCCAGTCCTTTGATATACCTGTACCTGGAGGATATGATACTGTATTTAACGGCGAGTACGACATGTATATAGCAAAACTGACGGCCGACGGCACGGACCTTTTATGGGGAACCTTCCTCGGCGGAACTTCCAATGATGAGTGCTTTGCGGTAAAATGCGACTCCAATGATGAAGTAATACTGGCAGGATCGGTGCAGTCCGCTGACATTCCAGTTCCGAACGGTATTATCACATCATATATAGGGGGCTACTGGGACATATACACAGCAAAGCTGAACTCTTCCGGCAATCAGCTCCTATGGGGCACATTCCTGGGCAGTGCGGGTCTTGACCCGTGCTACGGCATGGCCCTTGATGCCGGTGGTAATGCAGTGATCATCGGCGGTGTCGGAACGGGAGGAGATGTCCAGACCCCGGATGGTTTTGACACAGAATACAATGGCGGTGATTTTGACATGTATTGCGCCATAGTCAGCTCTGCAGGCGATGAGCTTCTCTGGGCATCCTTTGTAGGCGGGAATGATTTTGACCTTGGCTATGCTGTTGCTGTTGACGGGCAGGATAATATAATTATTGCGGGGGATACCGCATTGGCCGGAGATAAATACAAATACGACATAATACCCACACCCAACGGGTATGACCAGACTTTTAACGGGGAATCAGATATGTATCTGGCAAAGATAAAGCCTTTCAAGGATGGGCCTGATGCTTCAGTAATCTCAGCTGATATGGGCTTTTCCCCGGCAGATCCGATGCCCGGGGATACTGTCCAGCTGACAGCCAGGGTTTACAATCTGGGAGATACCGGCCTTGAATCGGGGAACTGCAGTTTCTACTACAGCATGGAGCCGGGCATTGACCTGAATCTTATAGGCACCCAGCCCTTCGGCATGCTTGCCCCTGCAGAATATGCTGATATAGCCTTAAGCTGGAATACAGACCCGGAACTTGTACCGGATACCTATATAATTACAGCTGTCCTTACCGGCATTATTCCGGAGGACTCAAATCCCGACAATAATTCGGCCTATATTGAGGTGCCCCTTCCTGTTGACCTTGGCTATTTTAGGGCCCTGGGAATAACAGACATGGTAAATATAAGCTGGATGACAGTATCCGAGACAGATAATCTGGGATTCAACCTGTACAGGCTGAACCTGAAAAAATTGAACCCCTTTATCTCCTCCCCGCCTGTAAAGCTCAACAGCTGTCTTATCGAAGGCCATGGAACCACTTCGGAGCCCAGTTATTACAGCTTTACAGACCGCGTAAAGAGCAGGGGGAATTATATGTATATACTGGAATCGGTCTCAACCTGCGGTGAAACGAGGCACTATAAAACAAGAGTAAGCTGGATTCTATAGACAAATACTATATTAAAGAATTTTTTCAGGATTTTATCCTGAAAGAGAGAACGGGGGCATGAACAGCCTTATACCTGGTTTTATATCCCTGCAGTATCAGAGGCACAGGTATCAGGGCTCTATTTTGTGCTATACCCTGTCTGCAGATATTAAGGGGTTTTCCAGAATAACCGAGGCCCTGATGATGCATGGCATTGAAGGGGCTGAAATACTTACGGATATAATTAATCAGATTTTTGCACCCTGTATAGACATTGTGCACAGCCAGAAGGGTTTCATATCCCATTTCGAGGGTGACAGCTTCACAGCAATTTTTCGGGTACGGAGTCCATTATACTCATTCAGGGCAGTGGGCAGAATCATTGATTTTATTTCCAGAAACAGCAGGGTCAGTACAAAATTCGGGAAGTTCAGGATATATATCAAAGCCGGACTATCCTACGGCAGGGTTAGATACCGGATAATAAGGGGCAGGGATTGCGCCTGTTACCTGTTTCTCGGCAAGGCTCTGGAGAACAGCGCCAGTTTGCTTGTCTCTGCGGGAAGTATGCAGGCCTTTGCAGACCATTCCTATGTTCAGAAGATAGGGGAAAAAGCCTGCCGGCCGGCAGGAAAAGGCCTTTATTTAGTCGATCTTACAGCCCGGGATACAGTTAAAGATATAGAGCATGAAGGAGGCCGGGAACCTGATATCCCTTATGATGTAATAAGAGATTTCTATCCCCGGGAAATCATAAAGACAGAGAATAAGGGTGAATTCCGCAGCATAGTAGCATGCATGATAAAATTCCAGCCTCAGGGCAGATACATTAAGGCCCTCAGGACTATTATGGAGAGAGCCAGCTTGTACGGCGGGTATTTCAACAGGGCAGCCATGGGGGACAAAGGGGCTGTCATACTGGTAATATTCGGGGCCCCCGTGGCAAAGGAGAAAATTGCACAAAGGGCTGGAGATTTTTGCCTCAGCCTAAAGAATATTGAGGGATTCTCCTTTTGTGCGGGGCTGACTCTGGGAAAGGCTTTCACGGGATTCATAGGTTCTGAGGAAAGGGCTGAATATACAGCCATGGGAAGCATTGTCAACCTCTCGTCCAGAATGATGACCGGTGCTGACTGGGGAGATATACTGATCTGTCAGAGCATGCATAAAAAATTAAATGACACTTATAATACTTCATTTTATGCAGAGCAGAGCTTTAAGGGCTTTAAGGATAAAATAAAGGTATACAGCCTCAACGGGCATATCAGAATAACATCAGGCGCTGATATGACTTTAAGCGCGTTTATAGGCAGAGAGAGGGAGGCAGGACTATTGCGTCAGGCACTGGAGCCTTTGTACAGCGGCAAACCCGCAGGCATAATTTACATAGACGGACCGGCAGGAATAGGAAAGTCAGTGTTTCTGGAAAATTTCAGGCTGAATACAATAAAAAACGCTGAGGATAAACCCGGAGTTTCAATCTTCTATCTGCCATGTGATGAAATTATGAAAAAAGCCTTTAATCCCTTTATATATTTCCTTCAGAGGTTTTTCGGCCAGGATGCAGAAAAAACCATGACAGAAAATATAAACCATTTTAAGGCGGTTTTTTATCGCATAGCAGAACAGACTGCTGATAAAGAGATAAAAACAGAGCTTTTAAGGACAGAGTCCGTCATAGCTTCCCTCCTCGACCTGGAGTACAGGGACTCCCTGTGGAACACCCTTGACTCCAGGGGAAAACATGAGAATACCCTGTCTGCTGTAAAGAATCTTCTGCTGGCGCTCAGCCTGATAAAGCCCCTGATTCTTATCATAGAAGACGGCCATTGGATTGATGACCACAGCAAAAAACTCCTAAGAAGGCTAACCGGTACTGAAGCACCTTATCCTGTTGCGGTCATTTCAGCCTGCAGGCCCGGGGATGACGGATCTGAGTTCTGTTTTTTCAGCGATCCGGACCTTCAGGTTTCAATAAAGAGAATCAGTATAGGCAGGTTCAGCCGGATGCAGGCGGGCTCATTTGCAAAACTCAAGCTTGGCAGTAATAAAATACCCAGGGAAACAGAGGACCTGATATATGAAAAATGCGAAGGGAATCCCTTCTATCTTGAGCAGATACTTCTTTACCTGAAGGAAAAAAGCCTGCTTGATAAAAACCTGAAGATTAAGGGGACCATTGAAGAGATTCCCCAGGGGATAAGCCAGGTAATAATTGCAAGGATTGACAGGCTGAGCCAGGAACTCAAGGACATCATAAAAACCGCTTCAGTGCTTGGCAGGGAATTTGCTGTAAGGGTACTGCAGGGCGTTTTGAACAGTCTGCATAAACTTAAAAAGGAAAAACTTCCGGAAGTACTCAAAAGGGGCAGTGAGGAACAGATATGGCACAAGCTCAATGAACTCAGCTATATATTCCATCACAGTCTGATAAGAGACACCGTATACGGCATACAGCTGAAAAAGAGGCTCAGAATGATCCATGACCTGGCAGGCAATGTTATAGAAAACCTTTTCCAGGACAACCTGCCCGCTGTCTATGAAGATCTGGCCCAGCATTACGACCGGTCTGAGAACAGGGATAAGGCAAGGCTCTACCTTGAAAGGGCAGGCATGCAAACAGAGGATAAATTTCAGAATACCAGGGCAATCAATTATTATAATCGCCTTATAAAATATCTGGATAATAAGTGCGACGCAGAGAAGCTTATAGACATCCAATGCAGGACAGCGAATCTGTGCTTTATCACCGGAAGCTGGGGGAATTCAGCTAAATACTACAGTAAAGCCCTCAAATCAGCTGAAAAGAACAACTGCCAGGAATCAGTATCCTTTATCTGCAGCTGCATGGCTGAACTGGCAACATGCAGGGGAAATGCAGAAAAAAGCCTGGAGCTTTCCAGAAGGGGAATGGATATCGCTGACAGGATATCATATACGGACGGTTATACCCTCAACCTGCAGGCAAGAGGAAATGCCTTTTTAGGTTTCTCCAGTTTTGATGAATCCCTGAAATGCTTTAAGGAATTACTGGCTGTACACCAGGAGCATTCAGACCGTAACGGGTATGCAAAAGCTCTTGGGAGCATAGGCAATATACATTCATACCGCTGCAGATATGAGGAAGCCATGAAATGCTTTCTGGAGGTTGACGAAATATTCAGCAAAACAGATCAGAAAAGGGGATGCGCCATAAACCTGGGCAATATGGGTAATGCATATAAGAACCTTGGCATGTTGGGGAAAGCTGTGGAATGCTTCGAAAAACAGTATACTATCAGCAGGGAGATTGGAGATAAAAGATTATCAGGTTTTGCTGTGGGAAATATGGGAAAGATATTTCAGCTGAATAATGATAATCAAAAAGCACTGGATTATTTTGAAATGTCTAAAAATATTTTCAAAGAAATAGGCAATCTGAAGGAATATGGCCTTGCAACAGGCAATATTGCCGGTATATATGCAGCCATGTATAATTATGAGAAAGCAGTCAGCCTGTATCAAACAGAAAAAAACATATTTGACAGAATCGGAGACAGGCTCTCCTCTGCCTATGTTCTGGGAAACCTCGGGGGCATATACACCGATTCAGGAGACTTTGAAAAAGGCCTGGAATGCTCCCGGAAAGCTGCAGAAGAATGCCGGGACCTGGGTGCCTGGATTACCTGCTGTATATACCTGAATAACATGGGTAATGCCCATGAAAAGGCAGGACAGCTTGACAAAGCTCTGGACTGTTATAAAGAGGCTTTTAAAATAGCTGTATCTAACGGGGATATGGTTGGAAAGGCCATAATTGATACAGATATCGGTTATATATATTACAGGAAGGGTATGCCCGATGAAGCGCTGAAATATTATAAAAGGTCTGCAGAGACACTCGAAAAGTCACAGGAGGATACCTCTTACGCCAGAAACCTGTATTATACTGCCCTGATAAAAGGAGGCAGGGGAAACGAAAAAGAAGAGGAAAAGCTTCTGATTAAATCCGCAGGCATTCTGCAGAACAACCCTGATAAAAAACTCTATATCAGGGTACTGCAAAGCATGGCAGATCATTATAAGATATCTGGAAATACAGAAAGTGAGCTATTCTACAGGGAAAAGGCTGAAAAATTAACTGAGATCCTGAGAAAACAAATTTCACAGCAATCAAAAAAAATATAGCTAATATTCTCAGGCCATTTCCGCATAAAAAAGGCTGACAGGCTTCTCTTTCCCCCTTAGGGCTATACCGCCGATGGGGCTTATATTATAAAGAGAAGAGGGATTAATCATATCAAGGGCATCACCGGAGACTATAAAATCCTTTTTTAATTCTCTGCAGATATCCAGCATACGGGCCGAGGTATTCATAACATCACCGATATGGGCTATCTCCTTTTTCACAAGGCCCATCTTCCCTGTTACTACTCTACCGCCGTGTAATGCCGCCCTGAAGCCGGGGACAAAGCCGTATCTCTTTTCATAATGACTTTGCTTTTTAATGAACCTGTCCTTTATATTAAAATAACAGCCCAGAGGCGCTGAATTCTTCCTTGCTTTCCTTTTATTCCATGTGATGATCGCCTCATCCCCCACATACTTGTAAATCCTGCCTTTAGAAGATGTGACAGGTTCTGCCAGGTCGCTGAAAAAATCGTTGAGAAGGGAAAGGAATTCCTTGTGTCCCAGTTTTTCAGCAAGGGAAGTGGAGGACTCCATGTCAAGAAACATAAAAACCCTCTCCTCTTCAAAGGGATGGTCATACCTGCCCAGGAGTATGCCGGGAAAAATGCTTTTGCCTAAAACAGCGTCGAAAATCTCATAGATCTGGAACAGCAGGCTCAGTGCAAAACCAAATACCAGGCCCCTGATTATGAGACCGGAGGATTCCTCAGTAATTCTAAAAAACATGGAAAGGCTTATACTGAAGGAATTCATTATTTCAAAGGATATAAAAACAGAAAATACGAGCAGTATAATGTGGGAAACGGCACTGATAATTACGGAAAAAAGTAGATTCCAGCGCTGCATTTTCCTTTCAATGAAAAAAGAAAAAAGGCTTATCCAGGCATATGCCTGTATGCCTATAAGAAATCCGAAAATGAAATTAGCCCGGCTGAACCCTGCCAGGAAAAGCAAAAAAATGCCGGAAAGAATACCTGATACGGCAACAGATACCAGGTGGGTTATAAGCCTTTCTTTTCGAATGGCATTCATATAATACTGATCAATGCCGTCAGCACTGTCATTTTTTGTCACGGCCCTTAAACAGCATCATAGCTCCTTTCTCTAATAGCGCTATCAGGATGATGACAATAATGGCAAGGATGAATATGGAGCTTCCGAATACCATCCACAGCCTGGTTTTATGGACTGCCAGGAGGAATATAAATACAACGGCTATTACAGCCATAAGGCCGTATATCCGGTCAAAACCCGGGATATTATCAAACGCGACATTCCCGGAGATGATTATCAGGGTAATGGCCATGGATATCACGGGAAGGACATATATAAGGATATTCTGGTCAAGAAGGTTCTCACCGGTAAAGAAAAGGGTATAGAGGGTAATTAAGGCTGAGAATATGCCCGGTATACATACCCAGTATATGACAGTACTGTAGATAAATTTCCACGGGCTGTCACTTCCCCTGCCTTTGCCGTGAAGTTTTCCCATAAGGATGGAAAGGACCGGGGGCATTATAAAGAAAAGAGTAATAGCCCAGACAGGCAGATTTGAGGCCCAGTTCAGAAACTCCCTTGCAGTCATGGGGAAACGCACCTTTCCTTTTATCCTTCTATACTATGCTTTTATAGTTAAATGTCGAGCAAAAATATGTATCTGTAATTACAATGCTGTTCAGCCAGAACCCCAGTTTCGCCTGAAGGACTTGAGCATCCTGTATACCAGCCATCCCCCGTAAAAAAGGCAGATTATCATGCACAGGGAGGCCAGAATTCTAAATGCTGAGGCTATTAGAATGTCCTGTTTAAGCAGTCCGGTTCTGGAGAGAAGCCAGTTCCAGTCATGATAAGCCTCTTTGCCGAAGGGAGTCAGCAGGGGCAGTTTCATGGCCCGGGCATCGGCTGTATAGGTTGCCACATAATAAATATTGGTTGCCTCCCAGCCAAAGGAAAAGGCAACCCCGAAGCGGTCCCCCTGATACAGAAACATGGCAAGGCCTATAAGGGGTACTAGACATTGAAAAAGACTGCCTCCGAGTATCATCATAAACTGGCCCAGGGGAGCGAATACAAAATGACCCAGCTCGTGAATCCCGAAGTTCAGGCCGAAGAATACGCTCTGGTATCTCGGGTCCTTCAGGTGATTATACCATGACCATGCAAGCACTAATAATAGCATAAGCCTGAAGAAAGGAAATCTGCCTTCAGCCCAGCGCCTGGAATCTTCCAGGTACTGCCGGAACGACCAGTAAATCTTTTCAGCAATCAACACGGGTACTCCCTTTACCTTAAATTATCATATCTGTAATAATAACCCGCAGAACCTTAGATATCAAAAAAAATAACCGGGATTTTTATTTACTCTCATGCTGTTAGATACTAATCTTTGATAGAGGGCAGTCATCTCTCTCATAACAATAAAGGGAACAAGGGCGATAACATGGATAAAAGGCTTGCTGAAGCCTGGGAATTTTACCTTTCCGGAAACATAAATTCTGCTGAGAAATTATGCCATGAGGTTCTGGATATTGATCGCACATGTGCTGAGGCATGGAATCTTGCAGGTTTGATCTGCCATTCGGCCGGCAGGGGCGATGAAGCATTAGAATACCTTGGAAAAGCACTCAGGCATGCACCTTTCTTTACTGATGCCTGCAAAAACAGAGCAGACATTCTTTACTGGGCCGGAAGGTTTTCGGAAGCCAGAAAGGATTATGAAAAAATACTGGATATTGAACCGGACAATGCCTATGCCCATACCTTCAAAGGCGTAATCCAGCTTCTGCACGGCGAGTTTGAGGAGGGGTGGAAGGAATACCGGTGGCGCCTGAAGCTTAAGGGCATAAAGACTCCTGATGGTTCC
>CAYSKJ010000129.1:0-9410 GCA_964431655.1 uncultured bacterium
TATAAAGTATATCATCATGGATTACCAGGGATTTTGCTATAAGAATACAGGAAGGCTTGGGTATGACAATGGGTGAGAGGTTATCCTCTGCCCGGTAAATCTTTATAAAGCCCTGGCTGTAAATTGCTGTTATATCGTCTTTAACTGCAAAACAGTCGGCATAGGGGCCGATTTTCATGAATAAAGACAAAGTTCCGGATTTCTCATCAAGGACTTTTAATGCATTGTTTTCCCTGTCCAGTATATAAAGGGTATCACCCTCAAGGCAGAAATCAGAAGGGCCGTATCTGGCGCATGCTTCAGACCGTATACCTAAACTGTCTTTTTTTTCACCCCAGCTGAAGGTATTTGCTTTTTGATATCCAAAAGCTGGCAAAAGAGAAAGCATTGCAATTAGAAATAAGGGAAATAGAACTAAAGGAATATTCTTCATAAAATACACCCCTTTGATTTTATGCTTTAATTATAATACAATAATAGGATAAAATCAACTAATGCATTCAAGGGCAGAATTAAAGCTAAGTCTTAAGCATAGGTTATTCAGCCAGTTTTTTTATTGCCTCTTCCTTGCCGATTAAAAGTAGAATACTGCTGGATGTGAGCTTTGATGCCGGGTCCGGGAGAAAATGAAAGCTTCTTTTGTATTTCTCCCTGACTGCGATGACGAATACATTATGCTTGCTGGGAAGAGAAAGCTCAAGCAGGGTTCTGTCATAAAAGGCAGGGGGGGTGTTTATCTCCATTACTACATATCCCTGGGAAAGGGGGATGAAATCTATCAGGTTTGGGTTCATAATCTTTGCGGCTATCATCTCAGCTATATCCCTTTCCGGAAATATTATCTCGTCTGCTCCAAGGGTTTTCAATATATTGGCATGGTCGTCACTTATTGCTTTAACCCTGATTCTCTTTATATTGAGCTTTTTGAGGTGCACTACGCAGAGTATGCTCTGCTCCATGGTTTTTCCGAGGCTGACGATAACTTCATCAATGTCAGGGTCAATAACGGCTTTTAATGCATCAAAATTGGTGACATCGATAATAAGTGCCTTCTGCACGAATCTCTGGATATCTGCAACCTTTTTTTCATCAATATCCAGCGCTATAACTTCGCACCCCATGCTTGCAAGTTCCCTGCAGAGGTGCGAACCAAACTGGCTGAGCCCGATAATGCATATCTGTTTCATTTATGCTCCTCCTATCCTATAAGTACATCTTCCTGAGGCATACGGTAAAGGTAAGCCTGTTTTTTTACCAATGCAAAGGCAATGGTAAGGGGCCCAAGTCTGCCGAAAAACATGGTCAGGATTATCCATATCTTGCCGAAACTGGACAGACCTGTTGTAATGCCGGTAGAAAGACCAACGGTGCCGAATGCTGAGAGTTGTTCAAAAACTATGTCAATAGACCTTATGGCGGGATTTCTCCCTTCAAAGGTGGAAAGAATAATGAGTCCCGCAATATTCCAGAAAAAGGCAATAAAAAATAAAAGCACCATCCTGCTGATTATATCATTGCGGATGGAACGGTTGTATATTCTGACGCGATCCCCGCCCTTAAGAAGAGTATAGACATAAAGGAGAAGGACAAAAAATACGCTGGTTTTAATACCTCCGGCGCAGGATCCCGGCGAGCCCCCTATGAACATCAGGATTGCTGTAGAAAAGAGGGAATTTACAGGCAGGGATGCTGTATCAATGCTGTTGAATCCTGCAGTTCTTGCAGTAACAGATTGGAAAAGGGAGTTTATAAGCCTGATATGAAAAGGGGCATCCATTTCAAAGCCGAAAAGCAGGAATAGTACACATCCAGTTATAATAAGAAGAAATGAAGTTATAAGGACTATCTTTGTATGAAGAGGCAATATGTATACCTGGCGTATATTCTTAACCTTTATCATAATAAGCTTAAATATATCATAGTATACTATATAGCCTATGCCCCCGAGAAATATAAGCGACATAATAATTGAAAGAAGGAAAATGTCATTATTATAGCCCATAAGGCTATCGGAATACAGGGAAAAACCTGCATTGCAGAATGCCGAAACAGAATGGAAAATACTTGAAAAAACCTGGTTTATCCTCTGGTGGAGCAAAAAAGCCCCAATTGATTCAATTACGATGGTAAGGAGGAATATGCTGATGATAAGCTTCTTTAGATTATGCGCTGTTTCTTTCTGAAAAAAGGAATTATATAGGGCGTATTTTGAGTTTATGGTAATCCTTTTTCCGATTAAAAAAGATAGAAGTCCGAAAAATGTCATTGTCCCCAGCCCCCCGAGCTGTATCAGGAAGAGGATAACAGCCTGGCCTGCGGTATTGAAATCCCCGCCCGTATCCCGGACAATTAACCCTGTGACACATACAGCAGAGGTGGAGGTGAAGAGGCTGTCAAGGTAGCTTATCGGGGTATTATTGCAGAAAGGCATGGCAAGGATTATGCTTCCGGCTATTATGAGAGACATGAATGCCGAAATAAGTATCAGCTCGGTACTGGATAAAATATGGCTTATTAGTACCTGCAGTATTTTCATAGCATAATATCCATTAAATGGTTCACAATTGAATAAATTAAATTGATTTAATTTGCAAGAAATAATAATATAGCTTCTAAATGATAGTTTTAAAAAATATCTACAAGGACTATAATGGCAAGCAGGCTCTCAATGATCTGAACCTCAGCGTCAGAGAAGGAGAACTATTCGGTTTTCTCGGCCCCAATGGAGCGGGTAAGACCACAGCCCTTAAGATTCTTACCCTTCTTCTGGAGCCCGCCAGCGGAGAGATATTATTAAATAACAGGCTCCATAATGAAAAGAACCGCAAAAACCTTATGGATATCGGCTATATTCCCGACAGGCCCTATATTTATCCCAAGCTTACAGGGAAGGAGTTTCTTCTATTTTATCTGAGCATCTACAATATATCCTTCTCGGATAATAAAAGGCATAAAATGGAGGAACTGGCAGAGCAGTTCGAGATTCTGGACATACTTGATGAACTTACAGAGAGCTATTCCCACGGAATGAAGCAGAAACTTATATTCACCGCCATTTTCCTGCAGGACCCGCTGATTTTTCTTATTGACGAGCCTATGGTGGGGCTTGACCCCAGAGGCATTGTATCGATAAAGAAAATGCTTTCAGCGCAGGCCAGAATGGGCAAATCAATAATTATGAGCACCCATTCCCTTGATATTGCAGAGGAAATATGTGATACAATAGGGATAATAAACAAGGGAAGGCTTATAAAGATAATGTCGAGGGAAGAGCTTAAAAAGGAAAAGCAGGACCAGCAATCAAACCTGACAGACATCTTTCTGACCCTTACAACTGAAAAGACCTCCACTGAAATATTATGAAGAACAAATTTGCCTTTATCCCTTCTCTGGATGAGCTTTTGAGGGATCTGGACATCCGCGGTATGAGAAGGGACCTTGCAAAAAAGGCTTTAAAGCGCATCATTGACCAGGTAAAGAATAAATATTCCGAAACACCATTTTATAACAAAACAGAGGCTTCAAAATATATACAAAAAAGGTTTGATTCCTTTGCACGAGGAATGAGCATAAGCTCTTACCGTCATGTAATTAATGCAACAGGCATCATACTGCATACCAACCTGGGAAGAGCGCCTTACTGCGATATAATTGATGAAATGGTTCCTCTTCTTAAAGGATATCTGAGCCTTGAAACGGACATTGAAAGCAATATCAGGACACACCGGCTCTCTGGCCTGAAAGACAAAATGGCCCTGGTTTCGGATTTTGAAGATTTTCTTTTTGTAAACAATAATGCTGCTGCATTTATGCTGATCTGCAGTACTCTTTCAACAGACAGGGAGATAATAGTATCCAGGGGAGAGCTGGTTGAAATAGGAGGCAGTTTCAGGATTCCTGATATAATCAGATGTGCAGGAGCAAGGCTGAGGGAGGCAGGTACAACCAATATTACCCGTATCAGTGATTACGAGCAGGTTATCGGGGATACAGGCCTTATAGCCAAGATACACAAGAGCAATTATGAGATAAAAGGCCATACTGCGGAGGTCGATACAGCTGATCTTATCAGGCTTTGCCGGAGGCATGGACTGGTGCTTTACGAGGATAAAGGGAGCTGGGATTTTGATAGGATAGGGGAAATACCCTGTCATGAAAATTACCTTGTATCTTTCTCCATGGACAAGATGGCCGGCGCTGTGCAGTCGGGTCTGATTCTCGGGCCGGGAAGAGTAATTCAGTGCATGAGAAATAATCCTCTTTACCGGACCATGAGGCTTTCAAAGTTCAGCATTCTATATCTGGATAAATACCTGTCAAGGTATATATTCCAGCAGGATTTCCTGCGTTCTGAAGTATTTCCTAAAATAAAATCAGGGAGAATCTTGGAAAAAAGGATAAAACGGATCTTTGATAATCTACCCCATGAGGAGGCAGGTATTATATTAATACCGTCAATAGCAGAATATGGAGGCGGTTCGGGCCGACACAGCTTTTTTGACAGCTTCAGTCTTGCAGCAGAAAAAAACAGTTCAAGACTTAACTGCATATTAAGGGAAAGCCTTGACCCGCCTGTTATAGGCAGGATGCACAAGGAAAAACTCATGATAGATATAGCATCAGTACTGCCCAGGGAGGATGAAATCCTCACATCCCAGCTTAATAAGGCTTTGAGGATTTTAAGAGATGAATTATCTTCTTCTTAAAATACCGCCAGGAAGACTGGATGAAATAGGATTTGATTACCAGGTCCTTCTAAAGCACAGGAAATTCTGCATCATCCTGATTGAAGGCGATATCGAAGGGAATGAGGCTGTAAAAAAAAGCCTTTCTTTCAGGCATGCCGGTTCAATGGAAGAAATTATCCCGAATACCCTGGAGTTGATAAAAGAGCATAAAAAAAGCATCTACTATATAATCCTTAACATTATAATCATTTTCCTGTTCTTTGCCACCCTTTTCTATCTTATTCACAGTATGGACAGAGACAGGGCTTTGTTTCTGGAGAAGCTCTATGTATCGGTTTTAAGCCGGGCTGAATACGATAAAAAAATTTCCGGGAGCCTTGGGGATAATGCTGATATCTCGCAAATGTCCATAGTAGTATCCTCTGGCAACACCTTTTATAATGCATACTATACAGGGCTGGGCGATATTTTTTTTTCCCCTTATATTCATGGCGCTCAGGTGCCCATGAAATTCAGGGTGCTTGATTCCTATAGAAATATCCTGCTTTTTGCAGAGGTTTCTGAAAGGCCTGATAATTTAATGGGATTGTTTGAAGACACCGCAGATATGCAGATTGGCCAGGAGGTGGTTATTATAAGCCATCCTTACGGGCTTGTTGATACCAAAACATCTGCCGTAATCAATGGTGCATATGCTGATATGTACGGTCACCTCTACTACACCTCCAATGCATCGGTGAGTGCCGATATGATCGGAGCCCTGGTTGTCAGCAGGGATAACAAGCCCTGCGGTGTAATGCTACCGGTTTACCAGGATTTTTTTTCAAGGCAGTATAAGCTGGGGATATATGATCTAAAATTCATTGAAAAGGTCTTTAAGGACTCTTTTCAGGAAAATGAGGATTTAGCAGATGAATCCCATTGAATCAAAGCTGAGTCATATCAGCCGAAGGAACAGAATAATCAACTACAGCTATATATTTGTATTTACCTTGGCCTTTTTGCTGGTGTTTTTTCTTTTGTTCTCCCATATCAATCTTCATTCAAGGTACAAGGATGAGATCGGGGAAAAATTTCCGGTCATAGACCAGTATCATGACGCAGAGAGTTCTGAACTGCCTTATTTTGCAAATATATCAGGGATAAAGGAAGGCATGTATGATGTATATATCGGGCAGGGGCAGAGTGCAGGACTTGGGGTTGCCGTTCTGCCCGATACGGTTATAAGCCTGATTAATCATGATGACCTCTACATAAAGACCAGCGGCAAATTTCACAGGCTGGAGAGGGTTGCCCATAACCGTCTCCTGGCTGTTTACAGCATTGATACAGAGCTATCTTTTGTAGATGCAGAGCTGTTTGCAGACTACTCGAGTTTTGATATAACCGATGGAGTAGCTCTATTTACCAGGATTAATGATAGCTATACCTTCAGCCCGGGTATTGTATCCAGCAAGCATTCCATGATAGACGAAAGTATTCTTATAGAAACGGATATCAGGTTCCCGAATCCGCCCCGGGGCAGTCTGCTTTTGTCGGAAAAAGGGCTTGTTATAGGCTTCAGCCTTATGGATATAGATGGAAGCATCAACCTTTTTGTATCAGCAAATGAACTGTTCTCTATTAAATATGAAGGGCTTGACCGGTTTTTAAATAAATCGGGGCTCATTCTGGAGACTTATGAGAGAGCAAAAAGCACAGCCCTGCCCCTTATAGGAAATAGACCAGGCAAAAGCAGCTATTCAGGCATAAGGGTTGAAAGCATAGTATTAAACAGGGGCAGTGCAACAGAGCTCTATATGTCTTTTTTTCTCGGCAATCAATTATATACTAAACCTTTTGATGCAGATATAATAATAGAGATGCATAACCAGAAGCAGTACAGGCAAAAACTGAAATTTACCGAGGATAGTTATAAACCCGTTTACCTGCCGGATAGAACGATTGAAGGAGTCAGAATGGATTTTGAGATAAAAGAGAGCGGCCCGGCAGTTCTTTATATTGATTTTGAGGATTATCGATCGCAATACTTAAGGATTTATATACGGGGATGATGCATAATCTTATTATTCTATCCTCCCAGGGCCTTGATCCCCTGCAAAGCTATGTCCTGCTGGAAAAATTCAAACCCTTTGATAAAAAACCTGTAAAATACCCTTATTATATGTATATTGGCGTATCCCGGGAAAAGATAAGCCATGTAATACCTTTTCTTGAAGAAAATCTGATCTATTACCAGGTGGAGGAATTCCGTCCCTTAGAGCCGGACAGACTTCCTGTTCCGAACCTTATTGGTGCCTTTGAGATGTTTTTGCTGGCCATGGTCCTTTTAATGGCCTTTTTCCTTTACCGGGAACATGTCACTGCCTTATCGGGGCTTGATAATTTAATCAGGATAAGCTTCAGTCAGGAGAAGCCAAATGAATCAACAATGGAGCTGAAAAGCAGTTTCAAATCGGCCTTTACTCTGTTTGCCTATAACAGGGATGGTTCAGTCACGTCAGGTACCGGTTTTTTCATAGATAAAAGCGGTCTTGCACTCACTTCCTGCCACGTGGTGGATAATGCACGGAGTCTTGAAATACAGTCTGAGCTCTACAATACATCTAATATTGAAATAATAGGGAAGGACAGGTATTTTGACATTGCAGTCATTGGTACTGACCAGTCAGTATCGGATCCTATTGAGTTCGCATCTATCAGGGAAGCAGAAACGAAGGGTACGGTATATTCCTTGGGAAACCCCTATGGAATATCCCTTATGGTTTCCAGGGGAATAATATCCAGCCTGAGCAATGCTTTCGGCGGAATTCTTTATATACAGACTGATGCCAGGATAAAACAGGGGAGCTCGGGAGGGCCTCTGCTCCTTCCTGACGGGAGGTGCATAGGAATAAACACCTTCCTTATCTATAAGGATGCGGATATAGGACTTGGGTTCTGTATACCGGCAGGATACCTTGGCTTTGTATACCCAGACCTTATAACAAACGAGCTGGCCCATGACCAGAATGTATATAAGGGTATAATGGACAGTTATTTTTCCGGGCTTAAAAGCGAGCTTGAGGAAAGGTACACAACTCTTCACGGTATTACCCAGGTAAGTCTTTCAATTATTAATAACCGGCAGGGCATTGTTTTTTTTGACCTGCAATTCTACAATATTGAGGGTGCAATCCTTTTTTCCGGTGAACTGAACCTGGAGTTTAAATCCAGGGACCACTGCTACAGCGATGTGCACCGGGTCAGCAAAAAGGATTACAGGGACGGAATCCTGCGGCTTGAATACTCATATAACCACCCGGTATTTGACCTGAAATCCTTTGAACTTGTCATAAAAGCCGGCGGTGCTAAAAAAACCTTCAATATCAGGGAAGAGGATTATAATTAAGAGCCTTGTCCGTATATCCTTTTATAAGCCTTTGCTTTCCCCTGAATAACCTGCCCCTATGTGGTAAAGCAGGAAGCCGTATTCCATGGCTGTCTGCTCTATATTGTCTGTGATGGTGGTGCCGCCTCCATGGCCCGAGTCACGGTTGAGCATTAACAGAATGGGGTTTTCTGAAATATTGGCTTTCTGCAGAGCTGCGGTCATCTTCATGGCATGCAGGGGGGCAGTTCTGGCATCATTCTCGGATGCGGAAAACAGAACAGCCGGATAAGGGGTTTTTCCTCTTATATTATGATAGGGTGAATATTCCAGCAGGTATTTGAATTGTGCCGGGCTGTCAGAGCTTCCGTATTCCCTGGCCCATATGTTTGCATAGTCAAAGAGGTGATACCTGAGCATGTCCAGAAGCGGTACCTGGCACAGGACAGCGCGGAACAGGGAGGGGCGCTGTACTGTGACTGCACCCATCAGCAGGCCTCCGTTGCTTCCGCCCTGAATGGCAATCTTCTTTGGGTTTGTGTAATTATTATTAATGAGCCACTCGGCAGCACATATAAAATCATCAAAAACATTCTGTTTCTTATCAAGCATACCGGATTCATGCCATTCTTTCCCAAAGTCACCGCCTCCCCTCAGCATCGGAAGTGCTATGACCATATCTGCTTCCAGCAGTAAATAGTAGATATCCCTGAATCTCGGCCTTACGCTTATGTTGAATCCGCCGTAGCCGCTGAGAAGCACTGGATTTTCACCGTTTTTTTTCATGCCTTCCCTGTATACCAGGAACATGGGTATCTCTGTTTTGTCCCTTGATTCATAGGTTACCTGTTCGGTTATTATACCTTTTGTATTATAGATTTCCCTGGGCTTTTTAAGTATTTCCAGGGCATTGTTCTCAATATCATAGGAATAGAAGGTTTGGGGGAAAGCAAAGGAACTGAATGAGACCCTGGCCTTTCTATCCTTCCAGAAACCGGAAATGGAGGCGGTCCCGATGGCAGGCAGGGGGATTTCGTTTAAGATTTTCCCCAGGGTATTATAGGCCATGATACGGGTATATCCCTTTTCGAGGTAGGAAGCATAAAAGACTCCCCCGATTCCATCAAAGGCAGAAAGCGGAACCCCGGTTTCAGGTATAAAGGGGGTCCAGTTTTCCCGGGACGGACTGTCAGGGTCTGCCTTGTAAACAGTTTTATTGGGGGCTTCAAAGTCAGTGTGAATATACAGGACATCGTCATAAATACTGCAGGAGTACTGGGAATCAAATCCGGTGGCGACAGGCAGAGGCTCATTTTTAGAGCCGGCAGGCCTGATATAGATTTCATTTCCAT
>CAYSKJ010000130.1:0-9394 GCA_964431655.1 uncultured bacterium
CCATGGGCAATTATTACAGGATATTAGATGCAGATCTTAACAGGGCTTCGGAAGGTGCCAGGGTCCTCGAGGACTATGCAAGGCTGTGCCTCAGCAATCAGGGTATGTCAAAAAGATTAAGGGATCTTCGCCACAGAATTAGAAAAGGGCTTGCATTCATGGACTGCCGGCTTTTAAATCACAGGGATTCAGTTAATGACCCGGGCAGGGCAATATCCCGGGAAAGCATCCAGGACAGCAAATCCACGCCAAAACAGCTTGTTCTTGGCAATTTTAAAAGGATTCAGGAAGCCCTGAGGTCTATTGAGGAAACCCTGAAGATCATAAACTGCCATGAGCTGAGCAAGTCCTATGAAGACCTGAGATTTTTGTCCTATGAGCTGGAAAAGGCATTTAGCCTTCTTATCAGGAAGGATCTTCCCTGGGGGATATACGGCATTACCGCTGAAAGGCTGTCAGGGGGAAGGTCCAATGCAGATACAGTATTAGAAATGGTCAAACACGGTATAGGGATAATCCAGTACAGGGAAAAGCAAAAAAGTTTCAGGGAAAAACTAAACGAATGCCGGCAGATAAGGAAGATTACCCGGGATAATGATGTGCTTTTTATAGTAAATGACCATCCGGATATTTGCCTGCTGGCCGATGCCGACGGTGTACACCTGGGACAGGATGATCTTCCCCCTCGGGATGTGCGTGCTATTTTGGGCAGCAGAATAATCGGCATCTCCACCCACTCTCCCGAACAGGCTGAAAAGGCAGTAAAAGACGGTGCTGACTATATTGCCGCAGGACCAATATTCCAGACAAATACCAAGGAGGATGTCTGCAGGCCGGTGGGAATAGGATACCTTGAGTATGTCCTGGAGAATATTGATCTACCCTGTGTTGCCATTGGTGGCATAAAGGAAAGCAATATAGACAGTGTGCTCAAGGCGGGCGCACGTACTGTGGCCCTTGTTTCTGAAATTACAGGAAGTGAGGACATGAGGGATAAGATAAAGACAATACTCGGGAAGTTTGATAAATACCATTTATAAAGATTGCAGGCCTTATGTATGGACAGGACTCAAAACCGGGCTGGATTTTTAAATAAATTTTGACTTTTTTTATTATAAAACCATAATTAAATCAAAGATATAAAATCCTTAAGGTCTGGTGCCGATTATGCACAGTGAGCTCTATAAAATAGTACTTACCGGTATAAAACCTCAAAACAACCCGGACACAGTTTACAAAAATATTGCTCATCTTTTCCACACTACCCCTGAATATGCAAGGCAGGCTTTTTCAAAGGCACCCGTTGTAATAAAAAAGGGTATTGATCATGATACTGCCTTGAAATACCAGAAGGCAATAGAGGATGCGGGGGCTGTATGCAATGTAAAACCCGTTGAAAGTTCAGCAGAGAATGAAAAACCGGTATTAAAGACATGCCCTAAATGTTCTTACAGGGCGTTTTCCTCTGATGACCCGCTTATAACATCCTATGGCGGTCTGGGGGAATGCCCATCCTGCGGTTTTATTGATAAAAAAACTGAAAAAAATGAGAAAGTACCCGTTCAGCAGAAAAAGAAGGGTGAAGCTGTAACTGCTGAAAAGACCGGGCAGGAGTTCAAAGAAATGCAGACCCGCCTCAATGAGGAAATCCAGGATATAACCGAAAAGACCAAAGGCAACTGGGCAGACACGGCATCGGGCTGTATTCTGATCCTGTGGCTTGCATTTCTTGCCCTCATGCTGATTCTTGCTCTTACCGGAGCTCTTACCTGGACGGATGCCGGGATATCAGCCCTGGTTTCACTGGTTTTTATGACAGTATCCATTGCGCCCATAAGCGCCTTTACCTCAGGGGAAAGGGCTGAAAAGCCATTTCCCGAAGGCAGCGATATTCCCAATGATATCATGTCCATAGTCGGCCCTGTCAGGCTTGGCATGCTGGAAAAGGTGGATGTGAGGGGGGCTTCTCCATCCGGGATGAAGACCAGCGGTATATTGCTTGTATTCAGCGGAACTTTTCTGGAAATGCTGTCCTGGGTGCTGGCCCTGGCAGGCTCAGGAGCTTTCCTCCTGGCTGAAAAGGCTGAGGACAGGCCTTTGAGAAAAGGGGCCAGGAAGCTGATCTATTACAAGGATTATTTCCGCTTCAAGAAGGCGATGCACCGGAGGAAATTCCAGTGGAAGGATGTGGTCAATGCATCTGCAGGAAATCTACCGGGCAATCCTGAGGCGGTCTGGTTTTTTGATGGTTTTGACGGAATGATATACACCCTTGAGAGAATCGGGGAAATGTTTCAGCTGAAAATTATGGATAATCCTCCCATGGTTTATGATATCCACCCGGGGGAGATAAAGAATATTGAGATTATTGATGAGAAGGCAAAGGATTTTCCCCCCAGGTTAAAAAACCAGCCCCATGATAACTATATTTCAGTCAGCGTGGTATCTTCAGGGGGGGATAAAATCGAGTTCAAGGCCCTTGGCTTCACAAGGACCTGCAGCACCATTTCAGGATGGAAAAAAGAACTGCATAAGGCAGGAATCTGGTAGAGTAAGGTGGAAGATATGAAAAAATACGACAATAGCATCAATGACCTGACAGCATTGAAGAATGCATTGATATTTGTGGGCAACGGAGATATAATAGAGAATTCATCGGTTATAATCCAGGAGGATAAGATTCTCGGCATAGAAACCGATATACCTTCCGGGTGCAGGGAGATTGACCTTTCCGGATGCATGCTCTTTCCGGGTTTTATTGACTGCCATGTGCATCTGTGCCTGGATGGAAGGCCTGATTCAGGTTCCCTTTATTTACGGGAGACCCATGCAGGAATTGCCCTGATGGCCTCAAGCCATGCCAGAAAGACCCTTCTGGCCGGTGTTACAACCGTGCGGGACCTGGGGGGCATAAATTACATAGATATTGCTTTAAGGGATGCAATAGACAGGGGCCTTCTTGAGGGACCCAGGATAATTGCTTCCGGAAGGCTTATATGTATGACAGGAGGGCATGGCTGGCAGATCGGGGGAAGGGAGGCTGACGGTCCTGATGAAATCATGAAGGCTGCAAGGGAGCAGGTGAAAAACGGGGCTGAATGGGTAAAGTTCATGGCCACGGGAGGCATTATAACCCCTGGAGTCTGGCCGGGTTCTGTACAGCTGTCCGTTCCTGAGATGCGCGCAGGCATAGACGAGGCCCGCAAAGCCGGCAGAATGACATCGGCCCACGCCCAGAGCTCTGAAGGCATATTAAATGCCCTGGAAGCCGGGATAGATACCATTGAACACGGTTATGGCATAAATAACAGGATAATTGAAATCATAAAAAAGAAAAAGAAGGCTGTTATACCAACCATAAAGGCCGCCTGTGATCTTTTTGAAAGTGCTTCAATGGGCCTTCTGCCTGATTTTATGATCAGTAAACTGAAAATCATGAAACCGGGTATAATAAAGAGCATAAAGATGGCTGTAAAATCAGGTATCAGGATAGGGGCCGGCACTGATGCAGGTACTCCTTTTAATTACCACGGACATAATCTTAGGGAGATAATAAACCTGATAAATTACGGTATGCCTGTGAACAGGGCTTTTGAGTCAGCAACCCTTGAAGCGGCAAAAATACTTGGCATTGACGGGCAGACAGGCTCAATAGAGGATGGCAAATTTGCAGATATTGCTGTCTTTAAGGGGAATCCGATGGAAGACCTGTCCATCCTTGAAAAAAAAGAGGACCTTGTGCTTATCATGAAAGAAGGAAAGATAGTTAAAAATGCCATGGAGACAAAGATATGAAAAAGTCAATTTTCTACAGACTTTTCGGCATTGGCTCCATGCCTGCGGAAATCAGGGATTTAATTTCCCGGGAGGGAATTCTGGCTTCAGAAGAGGGGATAAAGGGGTGGTTTATTGCAAAAAACGCCAAAGGGCCCGGAAAACGCTTCATTCACAAAAGGCGCGGTTTTGTGGGTTACCTTGCCCTTACCAGCGAAAGGTTAATACTGTATTTTATGGGCAGGCGCCAGATAAATATTGCATTTAATAATCCTGGATTCAATAAAATCCGTGTTAATATCCTAGAACCCGGGACTCTGTCAGTCTCTTTTGAATCTTCGGAATTTCTGGATGGATGGGAGGGTGTCTTTGAGTACCGGATTAAAACCGGTAAAGCACAGCAGTTCTATGATATCCTGGTTTCCAGGGGTGCATTAGAATCAGGTTAAGGGTTATTTTCTCCAGAATTCCGGTGTGAACAATATAAGCACAGTAAATAGCTCCAGCCTTCCCGCAACCATTACGAAGCTTAAAAATATCTTTATATAGCCCTGAAGATAGCCGTAATTCATAGAAGCTCCTATTCTGCCGAACCCCGGACCGATGTTTCCCAGGGTTGCAAGGGAAGCACTCAGCGATGTGGCGATATCATTTCCGCCGCTGGCCACTACAGCAGTTGAGATGATTATAAGAACGATATACAGAAAAACAAATGAGGAAATGGAATAGAGGATGTCTTTCTTTACTACCTTATCCCCAATCCGCACCAGGGATATAGCTCTGGGATGAAGAAGATATTTCATCTCCTTTAAGCTGTTTTTAAACATGACCACCAGCCTGATTACCTTTATCCCCCCTCCGGTACTTCCAGAGCATCCGCCGATCCACATCAGGCAGAAAAGTATTATCTTTGAGAAAAAAGGCCAGGCCTCAAAATCCTGTGTTGAATAGCCGGTTGTGGTAAGAATGCTGGCTGACTGGAAACTGGCATGCCTTATGGAGTCAGAGAGATTACCATTCCCCGTGCTGTAGAGGTTCATGCTGATAAGGGCAGCAGATACCAGAAATATCATAATATAGGCCTTAAACTCAATATTTGTAAAAAATGACTTAACTTTGCCTGTAAAAGCCCTGAAATAAAGGGAGAAGTTTACACCTGCGGACAGCATGAAGATGGTTATTATCCAGTGGATATAAGGGGATTGATAATGGCCTATGCTCTGGTTTTTCGGGGAAAATCCACCGGTTGCCAGGGTGCCGAAGGTGTGGGTAGCGGACTCAAAAAAATTCATGCCGGCAGTCATGAGAAGGATTATCTGGCCTGCTGTCAGGCCCAGGTAGATTATCCAGAGAAACTTGGCTGTCTGTGTTATTCTCGGGCTTATCTTGTCCAGGGAGGGGCCCGGGGCTTCCGCCTTTATCAGCTTCAGGCCTCCTATTCCGAGAAGGGGGAATATGGCAACAGTAAGAACCACGATGCCCATGCCCCCAAGCCAGTGGGTCAGGCTCCTCCAGAATAAAAGGCTCATGGGCATTGCCTCAATATCGGCAAGTATGGTTGCTCCTGTTGTGGTGAAACCGGACATTGTCTCAAAGTATGCATCGATAAAACATGGAATATGCCCTGACAGGTAAAAAGGCAGGGCTCCGAAAAAGGAAGCTGACACCCAGCTGAAGGTTACAAGCAGAAAGCCGTCTTTAATGGAAAGGTAGTTCTGCTTGCTTTTCCGGGTAAAATAAAGGACAGTTATTGAAAAAAAGGATATCAAAGCCATGGTTGATAAAAAGGTAAAAAAGGCAAAAGTTTCATGGTAATACAGCGCCGTGATTAATGGCAGGAGCATAAAAAGGGCTGTTATCGCCAGGATTATGGAAAGCATTCTAATAACAGAAGTCAGGTTCAACCTATGAACACCTTTTCTATCTCTTCCAGGTTCTTTTTCTTGGTGATCACAATTATATCGTCCTTTTCCCTGATTACGAGATCCCCGTCCGGAATATAGCTTCTGCTTACCCGGTTTACCACGAGGATAAGGCTGTCATCGGGCATTTGTATATCCCTTATGGCCTTTCCGGCAGCAGGGCTGTTCTTCTCAATGCTCATTTCCATGACCTCGGTATCGGTGCTGGCTATAGTATGCAAGCTTTTCACCCTGCCCTTGCGGATAAGCTTCAGTATGGAGTTTACGATACTGTCATTGGGGCTTATAAGGGCGTCAATGCCGAGGCTGGATGCTATATTCAGGTAGTTTTTCTGTTTGATAAGCGCTATGGTTTTTTTAATACCGCAGGATTTGCTGTACAGGGCCATAAGCACATTCAGCTCAGAGTTTTCAGTTACCGTTATAATGAGGTCACTGCTGAAGAGTCTCTCTTCTTCGAATATATCTTCATCAGTGATATCTTCGTTTATCACAAGGATTTCGGGATACCTGGATGCAAGCATTTTTGCAAGCTCGGTCTTTTTTTCAATAAGCCTTATATGCTTCTTTTTTTTGAGGTCGAAGCCATATTGAAAAAAACGGGAAAACCTGCTGCTTTCTCTGCCCTTTTCCAGGAGCATATCCAGTATGCTTGTCCCTACAGTTCCTCCCCCTACAATGATGATCTCATTTATCCTTGTTTTTTCCTTTCCTATTATGCTGAATATCTTATCCAGCTTCTCAATGCTTGAAAGCAGATATACCTGGTCATTTTCATTGAATTTAAAATCACCGCTTACCACATGAAAATCATCCTCCCTCAGTACGCCTGCAATGAGGAAATCCACTGGAATTTTTTCCTTATCTCAGATACGGTTTTCCCCGCCATCAATGAATCCGGGTCCAGCAGAACCTTTCTCATCTGCAGATTGCTGTGGGAGAAAAAGACCATATCACTGCTCACACCGTGATGGACCAGCTTGGCTATGGTCCTTGCAGATTCAATCTCGGGGTTTACAACGAAGTCTATTCCCAGGTCCGGGTTTTTTATGAGTTTTGTCTCATAGTAAACATTGTCTCTTATTCTTGCTATATTGTAGGTTTTTCCGTATTCATGGTGCACCATACTGCAGGATATGATATTGAGCTCATCCGAGTCTGTAAGGCAGATAAAAAAATCCGCACTGTCCAGGCCAGCCTGCTCCAGTATTTTAAGGTCATTTACTTTCCCGTTTATCACCATGCAGTCCAGGTTTTCAGAGACATACTTGGCCAGCTCCTCATCCTTGTCAATGACCACAACATCCTTGTTTTCCGATATGAGTTCCCTGGCTATCTGGTAACCAGCCGTTCCTGCCCCTGCAATTACTATCTTCATAAGCCCTGTATCCGTTAAGTATTTAATCCAGTGATGGTAAATATACATAATATCCTCTGGAAATCAACCTTTTTCCCTTCAATCAAAAATGAAGCAAAGTGAAGCAAAAGGGACGGTTCTTTTTGCTTCACAGCTGCCAAAATTCGAATAAATGCGATATTTTCCTGAAGCAAAAGGGACGGTTCTTTTTGCTTCACTCAAATTATGAAACATATCTATTAGTAAGAAGAATTATGTAATCAAATAAAATTTTATGATATATATTATGAATGAATAAAGGAGGTGGAATATGGATAAGAAAAAGCTTACGAGGATTACAGGAGCGCCGGTTCCTGATAATCAGAATGTAGAAACTGCCGGAAAAAGAGGGCCCATGCTGCTTCAGGATGCCTGGTTTATTGAAAAGCTTGCTCATTTTGACAGGGAAGTTATTCCGGAAAGAAGGATGCATGCAAAGGGTTCGGGTGCCTTCGGACATTTTACCGTTACCCATGACATCACAAAATACACTAGGGCAAAGATCTTTTCCCAGGTCGGGAAAAAAACAGAGGTTTTTGTACGCTTTTCAACCGTGGCTGGTGAAAGGGGAGCAGCAGACGCTGAAAGGGATATAAGAGGTTTTGCCATGAAGTTTTACACCGAGGAGGGTAACTGGGACCTTGTGGGGAATAATACTCCGGTATTTTTCCTGAGAGATGCTCTGAAATTTCCGGATTTGAACCATGCCATAAAGAGAGATCCACGTACAAATATGAGAAGCGCTAAAAACAACTGGGATTTCTGGACATCTTTGCCTGAAGCTCTCCATCAGGTGACCATCACCATGAGTGACAGGGGCATACCCTATTCATACAGGCATATGAACGGATATGGCTGTCATACTTTTGCCATGATAAACAGCAGTAACGAGAGGGTATGGGTTAAATTTCATCTGAAAACCCAGCAGGGCATAAAGAATCTAACGGACCAGGAGGCTGAGCATATTGTTTCCACTGACAGGGAAAGCCATCAGAGAGACCTTTATGAATCCATCGAAAAAAAGGATTATCCGCGCTGGACCATGTATATACAGGTCATGCAGGAAGAAGAAGCCCTAAAGGTTCCCTTTAATCCCTTTGATGTAACCCGGGTATGGCCCCATGGGAAATACCCTCTTCATGAGGTAGGCGTTCTGGAGTTAAACCGGAATCCTGAAAATTATTTTTCCGATGTAGAGCAGGCTGCCTTCAACCCTGCCAATATTGTTCCGGGTATCGGATTTTCACCGGACAAGATGCTGCAGGCACGTCTTTTCAGCTATGGCGATGCCCAGAGGTACAGACTCGGCGTAAACCATCACCTTATACCGGTTAATAAGCCCAGATGCCCTTATCATGCATACCATAGAGATGGTGCAATGAGGGTGGATGGAAATTACGGCAGTACTCTTGGTTATGAACCGAACAGCTATGGAGAATGGCAGGAACAGCCGGATTTCTCAGAGCCTCCCCTTCCCCTGGAAGGATCAGCAGGACGCTGGAGTCACAGGGAAGACGATGATTATTATTCTCAGCCCAGGGCGCTTTTCAATCTAATGAGTTCTGAACAGAAAAAGGTCCTTTTTGAGAATACTGCAAGGAATATGGGAGATGCGCCGAGGCATATAAAAATCAGGCATATCAAGAACTGCTTTAAGGCTGATGAGGCATATGGCAGGGGAGTAGCAGAAGCACTGGGTATACCTTTGAGTGAAGCAGAATAATAGATATGGACTGCGGCAGGTGACTGCCGCAGTCCTGTTTATCGGAGGTTCGTTTTGAAAAGGCTATTTTATCTAGTTATAGGGATACTTTCACTGGGTATAGGAGGTGCGGGCATATTTCTGCCCCTGGTTCCTACCACTCCTTTTATCCTGCTTTCTGCAGGCTGTTTTTTTAAGAGCTCTGAGACACTCTATGCATGGATTATGAATCATCGGATACTTGGCTGTTATATAAGGTGCTACCGAGAGTACCGTGCTGTACCTGCAAGAACAAAGGCCTGGTCAATTGCTGTTCTATGGATTACCCTTATCATCTCCATGACTGTAGTGAAGGTTTTCTGGTTATGTTTATTGCTGTCGGCTATAGGGCTCGCAGTTACAGCCCATATTCTTCATTTCAATACCCTTAAGCCTGAGATGTTTGATGAATTGAATCAATAAAATCCTTTGAGGCTGACAGGAATTAAGAATAGATTCCCTGGAAAGATAAACAGTTTACGGAAAAATACAAACATAAAAATTAAGCGGACTTTGAAATTATTTGTAAGAGTCCTTAAAGTAGGGGTGAAGCAAAAAGAA
>CAYSKJ010000131.1:0-9372 GCA_964431655.1 uncultured bacterium
CCCTTTCTCATAAGACGATTGAGGCATTTCTTCCAGGTTTTCGCCTTGCTTTATTTTTGCAGATTGGTAGCCGTGTTGAAGTGAAGATATTATTTGATATACATAATCTATTGGCTCAGCATCATTTACGAGTTCTGTGTATTTCCGAAGAAATGCTAATCTATTAATGATGCATTTTGATTCATCTTTTGCATAACCTTTTAAAAGGGATATCCATGAGTAAACATCAGATTTGCATAAAGGTTTATTTTCAATTATTCCATCCCTGTTCCAAAAATATTCAGCATTCACAAATCCACCAGTAGGTTTATTGTTAATAATAAAATCAATAATTGGTTCAAAATCATGAGAAAGCATTAAAACTGTTCTCTTATAAAGACATTTCCCTGTGGAGTGTTTACCAAATAGCCGATTAATGATTGCATATTTTTTGTTATCATCAAATGAAGATATTGGATCATCCAAAATAATTAGATCAGCACCACGACTAAGAGCATAATGCATAAAAAGAACAAGAGAAAATGCGTTCTTCTCACCCCAACTTAAGTGTTCTCTGATTTTGTCAACGTCATGCTTATCGTCATCAGTTCTATACTTTAGAATTGTTTGGATATCATTTTGCCCGTTTTGAATAATATCCAGTTCATAATTTATACCGGCTGTTTTCAAGAATAAATTTATATCGTCTTTAGCACTTTTTATGGAACTGAGGACAAATCCCATGAAAGAACCAATCTCTTTTTTTAAGTCCTCCACAATTTTTATCAGGTCTTCAATTTTATCGTTTATATCACTGAAAATTGATATGGACTTTTCAGAAGAAAAGTAATCTATACCAGCTATTGCTATTTTCGAATCCTTTAAATATTCACCAATTTCTGAAATTTGTTCACGCTTTATATCAATCTGATTAAAACGGATTATATTGCCAATTTTTTTAGTTATTCCTTCTATTTCAACTCGAAGTTTTGTGATTTCTTGCAAAATGGTATCAGCATCACTTTCTCTTTTTATGCAATTTATTAAAAGCTCATATTTTTCAACATTGAGGAAAGCTTTAATTGCTTCAATATTATCCAGCATATCTTTTAAATTTTTAATATTTGTTTTCTTGCAACTCGCCTGGAATACTTTTTTCTGTTCCAGATAATTTTCGCCTAAATCTTTAGTACAATACGGACATCCGGCAACACTATCGAAATTTTCTCCTTTTGTTTTCCAATCTGCCCATTCATAGTTGATTTCATTGTTCTGCAAAAATGGTTTGAATATTTCAAGTTCCTTTGGAACTTTATAGATGTTATCTTTAGCTGTCAAACTTTTAAGAATTGTGTCATTTTTAACCGAACCATCACTATTCAATTTAAGCTTTTGAGCAATAGCATCAATAAGATTTGTAAATTCCTGAAAATCCGGGTTTTCTTGAATGCCAATTTTTAATACAGAAAGTTTACTATTTAAGGAGTTTAAACGCTCATCATAATCCGGGCTTTTTATAAAGACTTCAAACCCTTTCTCAATTACCTCGCTTTCCTTAAAAACAGTATTTGTGACAAATTCTTCATTGAAAACAAGAACTTCATTTAGCACCTGACTAATTTCAACTTGTGGAGCGTCTGATGACCCAAACGGTTTCAGTTTTGACAAATCAGTATTCTTCGAAGCTAATTGAATAGCTTTTGAAAGAGTTGATTTTCCTGTTCCATTTAATGCGTATCGCAAGTTGAGATTATTCTTTATTAAGGAGATATTAGCTTCTTTGATATTATTGCAGTTCTTCAACGTTACATTTATAGTTTCTTCTGCACTCATTTTTTAAATCTCCTTTTTCTTTGCCCGGCACGGATGCCGGGCTTCTTAGGGCGCGGGGATTTTAAGTCCGCCTATGTTTATTTATATCATATTTTAAAACGTCTTGGCGCGGTATTGCCGCTAACGTCCGTATATACGCATTGCGTATATCCTTCCATAATGGTATGTATCACGCATTGCGTATATTTCTCCTATATCCACCTTTTATAATTTACCTGCCTTTATTAGATTATCCAGAGGACTTACTATTTTATCCAGGCCTCTTTTAGTTATATGTGTGTAAATTTCAGTTGTCTTTGAATTTGAATGCCCCAGCAGTTCCTGAATATATCTTAGGTCTGTTCCTCTTTCCAGTAGATGTGTTGCAAAGCTATGTCTAAGCGTATGAATTGTCGCATGCTTTCTTATTCCAGACTTAGATAATGCCATTTTGAGTATATTTTGTACACTTCGAGTACTATATTTCCCGCCTTTCTGTCCTTCGAACAGATATTCTTTGGGCTTATAATTCTGGTAGTATTCTCTAAGAAGCTTTAGAAGGGCTTGAGAAAGGAGGGTAGTCCTGTCTTTTTTGCCTTTGGAATTTCTAATAAGAATCAGGTTTCTATTAGAGTCAATATCTGTGATCTTCAGATTTACCAGTTCACTGACTCTTATTCCTGAAGAATATATTAGATATAAGATTGCCTTGTGTTTAAGGTTTGAGACCTGGTTGAAAATCAGAATTATTTCTTCTTCGCTTAGAACAGCAGGCAGCTTGTGTTCCCTGCGGGGCCGAGGCAGATCATATATTTCCTTTCTCCGTCCCAGGACTTTTTCATAATAGAATTTGATGGCATTAATATATTGATTTTGGAGAGAGGGCGAGAGGCCTTTTTCAATCTGGTTAAAAAGATATTCCTGTATTTCAGATTTGCTGAGATTATCTATATCCCTGTCTGAAAAATGGCTTAGAAAATATTGAAACGCTTTCTGGTAGTTTCTTTCTGTATTTGAGCTGTATCTTTTTAGCTTTAGCATTTTATTGTATTTTTCAATTATTTCACTCATATATCCCTCATAGGATTAATTCTATAGATTTTTTTCTCAATATCAAGGTTTTTCTGTCAAAAATAAAATTACCATTGCCTTCGGTAATTAAGCAGTCTTTCAGCTTTATCATTGAGAGCTTTTTAGAGGCAGAATTATTTTCCATGGAAGGTGAATTTTTATCTGCCGCCTGAGACTCTGTGGTTTAAGGGGGCGAACCTTCATTAGGGCAGGGGATCTATTTGAGGTCTTTTAGCCCTTTGAAAAGTTCATTATACGATTTTTGGTTTTTACACCTGCCATAGGAGAGATTTTTGTTCTGGCCGAATTCAAGAAGAAAGCACTTGGTCAGTTCTTCTACTGTCTGTTCTAATGATATAAAGAACTGGGCATAAGCAAATTCATATGCCGGTGTTCCTTCTTCAAAATTGGCATTAATCAGAGATTCTGCAACCTGGTCAAGGGGGTACAGCTTAAGATGAAACAGTTCATGCACAATTACCTCTTCCAGGTTTTCACTTTTAGGATTAATTATATTAAGAAGGACAATGGCTTTCCTGTCATCACAGTCAATTTTAATATCTCCAGTTTTTGCCCAGGCAGAATCATCTACAAACTCAAGCTTAGTATCCCAGTATGGTGATATACGTAATTTCTTGCACCAGAATTCAAATGATTTCAATAATTTGTCTTTATCAGTATCCATTCTAATAAATTATATTATAAAAATGTATTATTTGAAATAAAAACTTGGATTCTTGATTGCTATACTTTCATGGATTAATCATGTTTCTTTTGTGTCCTGATATCTAATTTTACCTTTAGCATAGCCTGTAAAGAGATACAGGGCTCCTATAAAAAACGGGATAATCATGTGTGGGGACAAATCCCTGTTAAATATAAAGCCAATAATAAATCCTGCTAAGATGGGTACTGTTATTAAATATCCGCCTGTCTTCTCATATCTCCAGCCTAAACCCAGACCAATGAACATCAGAGGAAAGATTGCCAGCCAGGTATTATCATAAATCGAGTATTCTGGGTTAATAAAAGGTAATGGATTTCCATATCCAAAATAAATGGGAAGACCAAATGCGATTATGACAGCCGAAAGAATTCTGGTTATCCATTTTATTGTTGAGAGAGCTTTTATATTTTCCATATCATGTTCTGCAGTCAGGCATATTTTATGTCCAGGGAATTTCGGTATATAAAATTAAAAGCCTTTTTAAATAAGGGGAAATAGGGCTGGCAATGAAACTGCCTATTTTGAAAATGCATTGAATTCTGCTTTTAATTTTTCTTTTTCTTCAAGCCACATTGTATCAATAGATTTTATTATTATCTCCTGGATGTCCTGATAAGAATAATGAAAGGTATCTTCCAGGGACTGATATTCTTCAGCCAATGAGTTATTGAACATTTTAGGGTCATCAGTATTTATTGAAACTGGTATGCCCATATCTATAAAGGATTTTACCGGGTGGTCTTTCAGGTTTGAAATCACCTTTGTTTTTAAGTTCGATAGTATGCAGACCTCAACCGGTATATTATGTTTTGAAAGATACTTTAATAAAGCTTTATCTTCGGCGGCTTTTGTCCCATGTCCAATCCTGTCAACCCTGAGATTTTTCAAAGCGCTCCAGATGCTTTCAGGGCCGGCAGCTTCACCAGCGTGAGCGGTTGTTTTAAATCCGAAGGTCCTGGCTTTTTCAAAGACATCAGTAAAAAGCTCAGGCGGAAATTCTTTTTCAGATCCGCCTATTCCAATCCCAATAATACCTAAGTTTTTAACTTCATTAATCTCATTAAGTGTTTCCATTTCCTTATCTGCTCCGTAATTCCTTACCAGATCGACAATCAGATTAATTTTTATATTTTGTTGTTTTTTAATCTCATCTGTTATGGTTTCAATTATCCTTTGAGTCTTCAGCCTTTTCTTAAATAATGATGGGGAGATAAAGATCTCAGCGTATTTTACATTCTGGCCAATTAGATCTTTTAGAATGGCGCCAGTTAATAAGGAGAAATCCTCATATTCTCTAATAAATCCATTTTTCCAGGACCATGTTTCTATGAATTTATTGAAATCTTTATATACAAATCTGTTCTTTAACTGATTTATATCGGAAACAGACGGGTCTCCGCCATATTTTTGAATCAACTGCCATACTGTATCGAGAGGTATAGCACCTTCCAGATGTAAATGATTCTCAATCTTAGGAATTGTTAGGTATTTCATGATCTGTCCTGATATAATTTTATAAAAAGTGTTAAAAGAAATATTAATATAATCTCTATGTGCTGTCATTAATTTTTTATTGTACCCAGGGATTTGTTCAGCGACAACTATAATTACCCATTTGAAGGTTATTCAAGATAGCTTATCTGCCCGGGGAGTGCACAGGTAGATAAAAGGCAAAATTGTAAATCATTTTGATGAAAAATATGTGGACTCATCAGAAATTATTGTTTAAAATTAAATTTAATATCAGTTCTATTGGGCTGTTGCGGGCTGGTTTGATGCATGAGGGGCAGAAGGCATCATCCGGTCTAGAAACTGCCTCTAGCCATCCACGGATAAAAGGAGTGTTCATATGAAGAAAAAATTGTTTAAAAACATACTTGGACTCATTGTGATCCTGTGCCTTTTTGTTTTTCCCGGCTGTTGCCTTGCCGATGAGGCTCTGTTTGTATCAGGAGGCAGTGCTGAACTTATATTCCTGCCCACTGGCCAGCGAACTGGGAACAACCTGGGTCCGCCCCAGGCTGCGGTGTTTCGCGCTTCTTACCAGGGCCGGCTGGCAATGGTAACAATGAACGGCGAGTGGCGTCTAATCAGCCCTTTCCGCAACCTGCCTTTTAACCAGTGGCCCCCCTTCAAAAAGGCCACACTGCCCACCCGCTACAAGAGCAAAGACAAGCCTGAGCCACTGCAGTGGTCCCCGGACGGTCTCAAGTTCCTGATCAGGCTCAACAGGGAGATCACCATCCACCACGCAGGTGGTGGTCCGCTAATAACCATCACCCAGATCCCGGACAGGAGCAGTTCCAGGGAGGCAGACATGCAGTGGGGCAATGATTCCGGCCACCTGGTCTTTTTTGACATCCCAACCTGTACCTACTACCTCGCAGCGCTGCCGCAGTCCAATATCTCCTGGGAGCAGCTGGGGCGCAGCAACCCGGTCCGCCTGTTCCAGCTGGACCAGACGAGTGCCTCATACGTCCACTGCTTCCACTTCTCCCCGGACACCCGCCAGGTCGCCTTTGTGCACGAACGCTCCAGCGGCACGGAATTCTGGGCGGGCCCGATAGCCCAGCCGTCACGGCTGGATGGGGACAGCCATACAGACCAGTCCGGCTGGGATGCGCAGCAGACAACCCACAGCAGCTACGAGGAAGTCCCGGAGATACTGCCCCTGGGCTGGTCCCAGGACAGCAAGCGATTTTACTACTACTTCTGCAAGCGTACTTCCCGGGTTGTCAGGCCAAGGATGCAGGACGAAACCCGCCAGGAGCAGCTGATCGCCAGCGAAATCAGGGTCTATGACATTGCTGCAGGCAGGACCTCTAAGGTTATGGATGTAAGCTGGACTCCCTGGATTGTGAACCGGAAAGGCTATCCACAGCCCGTTGTTTCTGAAGACGGCCGTTACCTTGTATTCTGGGGAGTGGACAACACGTCCTACCGCAGTAAAACCAGCCTGAAAATTCACATGGACATGCTGGAGAGGACATCTGAGGCGGTAGACCTTGTGTGCGTGGACCTGACTGCAAAAACCGCCAGTTCTTTGGCGCGTAAAAGGATGCAGGATGTTCCCTACGCTGCATTCATCAAGACCCAGGCAGGCGATGACACCAATCCCCGTGAGGCATACGAGGAGCCGCAGCCGCACCTGCCGCAGTATTTCCTGCGGCTCACGTCCCCGGTGCAGACTGAGGTGTTCTGCGGTACCCGGGTGCTGGCCATGCATTTCGAGGGCAAGTCCCATTTGCTGCCGCTGAATAGAGACACCCTGCGCGTGCGCGCGACATTCTGGAACGAGGAGAAGCAGGTTAAAGACCTTGACGGTACCTTTTGTACCAGCGACGGGTATGTGGCTAACTTCATCTACATGAACCATGATGCCATTATGATAGAGGAAGACCACTTCAGAGCCACCATGTACACACCGTTAAACGACCTGGACTGGGTGGCGGACTCAGATACCACATTTACAGTCGTATTGGAGCTGTTAGAAGGGGATCGCGTGCTGGTGAAGGCTGAGCCTGTTCCGGTGGTCGTTCCGGCCGAGTGGATGCCCAGGGTGTGGTTCAAAGAAATATCCGCAATTAGCACTGTTGACCAGGAAGGCCAGCCAGTGCTGCAGGCCAAAGCCACGGTCTTTTTCTATAATCTGGCGAACCAGGATATAATTATCGAAGCCATAGTGCGTACCGCCGACTATCAGGATATCGTGGTCCGGGATGCCAGCTACCGGGTTACAGAGAACCGGGCGGGAGGCTCTATCCTGTATCGCCCCGTACAAAAAGAGGAGTGGCAGAGCATACTCATCACGATTCCCCTGTGGGCGCTCCAGCTCGCGCCGGGCAGCCACTCGCTGGCGGTGAATCTGCGTGTCGTTACTGAGCAAGACCGCTGTTTCGGTGACACCCGGCCACAGTTTGTCACGGTAACCATCGCCAACTGAGAGATGCGCCTCCTGCTGACACTGGGCTACAAGCTCGGTAACCGTATGCCTTTGATACTGATTGTCAGCCTGAATAAAGCAGGGTTTGATTCTTTCAGGCGGGATGGATTAAGAAGCTGAGGCCTTATGGCAGATGATCCGTATTCGGGATAGAAGATACCGCCAAAGAGCCAGTTATTATCTAATGTTACAATATAGGCATCGTTCCTGCCCTGGTGAGCCAGCCAGTCCTGACCAAGGGCCAGAACAAGTCTTTCTGCTCCTTCTTATCTTTACCAGGGAATGAGAATGCTTTTTCCTGGTAAAACAGGGGAAGGCCTGGTTAATACCGCAGGATGCCTGCTATCTTCTGATAGTCGCTGAGGGAGCCGTCATCCATGAAATACACACTGCCCCCTTTCTGGAGGACCGTTTCAATAAGGTTGTCCACGGCATCATCCATGACGCCCGGAGCTTTGGGATCCTGGGCCTTTATAAGCCCGCGGTTATCAGGGGAAAGCACTGCGGGGAAATGGAAATTTTCTTCAACCAGGACTGTATCGCACCTTCCCTGGGCAGCAAAACGCCATACCTCCTCAATGCCTGATGTTGATTTTTGAGCGCTTACTGCGTTTTCCAGCTTTTTTAAGAGCTCCAACCTCTGTTTCTTAATATTGGCATAGACTGCCGGCCATACCAGCTCTGAAATTTCATGTTCATTGGCCTTGTCATAACTGCCTTTTATTTCACTTATGATAATATTCTTATTGGTACAGATCTCATTGTAAAAGGAGAGGTAGCGCTCCACTCCAAGCAGGACAAGGGGAAGCTTGTCATTATTGTATATTTCCATGAATGCCCTGTCCACACTCCGGAAGAATTTTTTGTGATGCTCGTCTCTGTATGCAGACTTGTTCAGTCCCATTTCGCCGGGGAGGGGGGCTGAACCGCCGGGGCCTTCATGGATCATGGGAAAGTTTTCATTTTTTATTTCGGAGATGTCCTTGTGAAAGCCTTCAAAGAGCCTTGTCGGTTTCTCGCTTAAGGCAAGGACATAATATCTGGGACTCCTGTTTATTGTAAAGAGTATATCCCTGGTAAGGAATGTGTCATCTATAACCACCTGTTCTTTGACAGGGAAGGGCAGAAGGAATTTGGCAGAATAATCCCGGCTGATAAATAAAGCAAGACTGTCAAGGTTATAGCTGTGATTATGCTCAAAAGTAAGCTTATTGAGTTTTTCTATGAGGGGCTGGTATTCTCTTTTGGTAAATTCCATCTGAAGCCTGTTTATGAGTTCTTTGATAAGGTTGCTGAGCCTTATGCCATCCTGCCTGTTTTCAGGAAAGGTCCTGTGGGTAGGGAAAAGGATGGACACTGACGGATAGGCCTTGTGGGACATGAGTTCTTGAAGGTCTTTTCTGTTCATGGAAATCAAACTCCTTTTAAAATAATTCCGCTTGCATTACAAAATTATTGTAAACAAAATCAAATCCTATATAAAATAGACAATGAGAAAATGATATTGTTCTAGTATTATCAGGAGCCTGCTTATGGATATAATATTTCTTGCTGTTTTGTCAATAGTGCCCGGCCTGTTTCTTCTGGGTGTTGTCCTTTATATGGACAGGCAGGAGAGAGAGCCCATGAGGATGATAATATTTGCATTTTTTCTCGGGGTTCTCAGCACTGTACCTGCTATAATGATTGAATTCATGCTTGGTGTTATCCCTGTTTTCCGGATTCCAGGGATTACAGGGGCTTTTCTATCCTCCTTCATCCAGGTTGCCCCCGTTGAAGAGGCAGTAAATCTGGGTGTGATAATGCTTTTCATTTACAGGCATAAGTAGTTTAATGTGGA
>CAYSKJ010000132.1:0-9360 GCA_964431655.1 uncultured bacterium
CAGCGAAGAACCATAATCAATCCACTGAAAATCATTGAAATACAGAATAACCTTTGTCCCTGCTGTTTTTGCAAATTCGATTATGAATTCGGAAGTATTATATATGATAATGCTCTGGATTACTTCAGGATTATTATTCAGAACAGGCGGTTTGAACCTATCAAGCATGGAATGGTTTGGCAGAAGAAGCTTTAGGTATCTGCCATAACTGGAAAGTAGACCGGCTGAAGACTGTAAAATCATCTGCGAAAGCAATTCAGCTAATGAATGATATTTCCTGATTTTTCCCTCCATGCAGGCAACGTCGAAGAATAGTATATCATTCAATATGCAGTCCTTTTTAAATTCATAAAAAAGCCGTGTTTTGCCGATACCTGATGAACCGCTGCAGATATGGAATTTATTTTTTACGCCGGGAACAATATTGGCTTTCAGGCTCTGCAGTTCCATAGATCTGTCTGCAAATGAATTACCAAGGACATAGCTTTTTTTGGTCTCCAGCGTCTCATATTCGTAATCAAAGCCTAATTTATCGTTTATATCCGCAATAATCTCTGCACAATCATCATATCTGTCTATAGAATAATATGAAGTCATCTTCCGGATTATTTTTCCAAGGTTAGCATTTCCAATATAGCTGAGCATTTTGTACTGGTGACGGTTATAGTCCTCTACGGATTCCAGAAGGGAAATTACATCAGCAGTGGATAGCTCAGAATATTCAAAAAACCTGCGTTTTGTGCTTAGTTCATAAAATAATATTCCAAGGGAAAATATATCAAAGGAAAAACCAACCACATGATTCAATGCCTCAGGGGGCATGTAGAACAGTGTACCGCTTATTTTGCTGTCAATATTTCCTGCAGAGCCCGCCAGGCCGAAATCCATAAGTTTTACTGATTCCCCTGATAAAATTATATTGCCCGGTTTTATATCCCTGTAGACAATATTCCTGCTGTGAATATATTCAAGGGCACGGAGAATCTGGACTGTAATATCAATGGATTGTTCAAAATTGAACTGCTTATCCGATAAGAGAGAACCATTGAGATACTCCATTATAATGTAGTAATTGTTCTTATCTATGCCGAATTCGTATACGCGGGTCAGGTTTGGGTGCTTCAGCCTTGTCATAACCTCGTATTCATGCTTGAATTTATCAATACTGTGATCCCTTTTCTTCAGGGTAATATCATGCTTAATTGTTTTCAGGGCCAGGTGCATATTATCTTTGAATGTGTCTTCAACAAGGTAGACTATGCCCATTCCACCCCTTCCGATTTCTCTCAGAATCCTGTACCTGTTTTGAATTATTGCTGTATCAGTTAACATGGCTAAAAACCAGAGATATTGATTATTATACCAAAATTATTCTTTAACAAGTCAATTAAATATGGCTTTTAATTCATTGTCAAAAATAATGAAATATTGTAATAGATAAAAATAATTTGAAATATTTGCCCTGTTTGCAGCCATGTATTCAGTTAATCCTGGCCATTGGGCATGTTTTTCAGGGAGACTTATATGAGGCGTACTGACAGAGAAATCAAGGATTTCGATGATATCCTGGAAATAATTCACAGGGGCAAGATCTGCCATCTTGGGCTTGCTGACAATAATTTACCCTATGTAATTGCGATGAATTACGGCTTTACATATTTGAACAAACGGCTGACAATGTATTTTCACAGTGCAGGCTCCGGCAGGAAAATAGAAATGATTAAAAAGAACCCTCTGGCCTGTTTTATGGTAGATATAGACCATAGATTATACAAGGATGAAAATGAATCAGAATGGACTATGAAATATAGAAGCGTTATAGGTACGGGAAAAATTGAGATTATCAGGGATATAACTGAAAAAAAATACGGAATGGATATTCTTATGAGCCACTATTCAGAGAAAGATGTATTTGATTATAATCCAGCCGTCTTTTCTGCCGTGGCAGTACTTAAACTGTCCGTTTCTGAAATCACAGGCAAAAAAAATATATAGGCAGTAAATAAATAGAACAGTATACCCGGCAGGCTGAACATAGCACCGTTCAATAAAACAAGCTGGCAAGCCTATCCACTGACTTTAAGGAATAATACTGATGAAGCCTCTTATTCTATCAGTTTCCTCTTTCAGTAAAATATAATCCTTCCGTCGGTTGAGGGATTTATTGTCTTTCTGGCCATTATTGTATCTATGACAAGGTCTCTCAGGGATATGTACTGCTTCTCCTTCGGTTTGGATGCCAGGATGCTGTAATGGTCGCCCCCGTTGGCAATAAAGCTGTTTACACAGACCCTGTAGCTCCTGTCCATGGATAAATCCGCATTATCATCTGCTGTGGACACTTTGACTATCCTGCTGTCTTTCACCTCTATGCGCAGACCGGACTGGAGAAGGAAACCGCCGTAGTTATAATTGATCCCGAAGGATTTTTCCAGCACCTCCATTATCTCCTTTCCGCTCAGCTCCATGATATACATATCATTGTCAAAGGTAAGGGAATTATAGATATCACCAAGAGATATCATGCCCTGGGTGATGCTGGACCGTACAGAACCGGAGTTTATAAATACTATGTCGGCCTTGAAAAAGGAGCGCACGCTGTCAGTTATGAAATTTCCCAGGTTTGTCTCCTGGCATCTAATTTTTTGCCTTTCTCCCTCAAGAAATACTTCCGAAGTGCCTATAGGTTCTGAAAACTGTGCATCCAGCTGTTTTTTATAGCCATCAATTATGGAGCTCACAGCCTCGTCCTCTTTGAGGTCAGGGGTAATCTCATAATAGGTATAGTCCGTTATCCTGGATGACTTTTTTGCCCTGTCGTAGACAAAATCTATTTTCCCCAAGTACTTCCCTTTCTGATAGGCCTGGAAGATACAGTTGCCCCCCTCCTCCAGGCACGGATCAAGGAGAACATGGTCATGCCCGGTGATTACAGCCGCAAGACCCCTGCAGGAAGATGCTATTTCCTTTTCCACTTCCAGTTCATTGTGGGAAAGCACTATAACAGGCCCTTTGTCTATGAATTCTTTTACATAGCTGTTTATGGAAGAGACACCGTCTGTGGTTGTAATGCCATCCAGCAGCCTCCTGTCTGCCACATCAAAAATATCCTTAATTGTGGTACCTATGACATACAGCTGTAAATCATCATCAATGGGAAGTGTACCGTAGGGCTGGCAGATAAGCTCATCATTATAATAGATATTGGATGAGATAATTGGAAATTCAGCTGTCTCTCTGATAAGAAAAAAATTAGCCACGGTATAGTCAAATTCATGGTTTCCTATGACCGACATGTCCACACCCATCTCATTAAAGCACAGAACATCGGGATAACCCTTGAATATGGTGGACATAAGGCTCCCCTGGAGCATGTCCCCGGCAAAAAGAAGAAAGGTTTTCCTTCCCTGCTGTTCATTCTCCCTTCGGATATCCTTAACCAGCCCTGACATGTAGGCAATGCCGCCGTACTGCTTTATTTCCCCGCCTGAGTCTTCATTGTAAGGCAAAAGAGTGCCGTGGATATCATTGAAGAAGAGAACGGTATACTCCACCTCGCTGTCATATTCCAGGGTCTTCTGTGTACAGGCCGGGAAAATTAAAAATATGCCGATAATGAGGAAAGCAAGGTTTTTCTGTATTAATCCTGTATTTCTCATATATTATGCTCCTTTGTATTTAGTAGCTTATTCCGGAAAGAGTCATGATACCCCCTGAAATATCAAAAAACAGGTTCACATCCTTTTCAGGCAGGCTTTCTACAGCAGTAAGAATGGCTTCTTTAGCCGGTATTTTCTTTTCTATATCCCTGTATTTTATCAGAACCATACCTTCAGCCACTGAAAGGGACCCGGAGGGGATCTTAATCTTAACCCTGGTATTGTTGAAATCAGCAGGCTGATGAATAAGAAGCCCGATATCGGCACTTATGTCAAAACTGCAGTCTCCGATGCAGTTTCGCTCGGTACAGCTGAAAAGCATTACGTTTAATAGAAGTAAAACGGCCAGGAATTTCATTTCATTTCCCCCTTATCCTTTTTATATTCTGCAGATGCTCCCTGTATGTCCTTGAAAAGGCATGGGAGCTGTCATCCTTTGCAACAAAGTAAAAATAATCAGTATCAGCCGGGTTCATGGCGGAAAAAATGGAATAATATCCAGGGCTGGCAATAGGGGACGGAGGCAGTCCTTTATAAAGATAGGTATTATAGGTATCATCAAACTGAAGGTCTTTTTTCAGGAGAACCCCCCTGTACAGTCCGTGCCTTTTCAATCCATATATCACCGTGGGGTCGCACTGAAGGAGCATATCCTTCTTTAGCCTGTTTAAGTAAACAGATGCGACCAGAGGACCTTCATCCTTCTGGGGCGATTCCTTTTCTATAAGGGAGGCCAGAATAAGGGCAGGCCCTATTTCCATGGGATTTACGGCTGTATGCATAATGTTTTCATATACATCGAAGGTCCGCCTGACCATAATCCTCAGGGCATCCTTCAGTTCAATGCCCAAAGGAAATATATAGGTATCAGGGTAAATATAGCCCTCCAGTACATTATACGGAACATTGAGCTCTATAAGGAATTCCTTGCTGTAGCAGAGCATGAGAAAATCCTCTTTGCCGGTAATACTGCTCCTCATGATAATCTCATTGATATCCCATATGGTAAAACCCTCGATTACGGTAAGCTTCTCGGTTGCAATATCGCCCCTGGCTATCATGTCCAGCACCGAATAAAGGCTGGATGCGCGTGGAATGCTGTAAAGCCCTGCCTTAAGGGTCCGGTCTTTGAAAAATACCCTGAAATACAGCATGGCTTTCCCGCGGCTCTGGCTGATGCCAGCCTCATATAGGTTTGTAATGACCCGGGATGCTGAATCTCCCTTTTCAACCCTGAACAGAAGCGGGTCATCAAGTATATAGCGGGATTGGCCGAATTCCTTGAGGCTGGTATACAGGTATATAAAAAGGATGCATCCTGCAATTAAAATTATTAGAAAGGCAAGAGATGCTTTTTTTATAATTCCTGCCATAATCTTAGCGCCTTGGGCTGTCAAGGTAGGCCTGGAGTATTATCTGGGCTGCAGCCATATCAATTATCTTTCTCTGCTTTTTCTGCTTTATGCCCTGAGAGCTCAGGTTCCTGGCAGCCTGCACAGTGCTCAGCCTCTCATCATAAAGGACGGTTTCGATACCCAGGCTTTTTTCTATCCTTTCAGCCACCTGTCTTGCAAACAGGGAGCTTTCAGTATCTCCCGGCCTGTCTGTCCTCCCGGGAAGCCCTACTATAATCCTTTCAATATCCTTTTCCCTGATCAATTTTTCCAGAAAGGCAATGAAATCATCTATGGCAGTAAGCTCATAGACACTGTGGGCAAAGGCAATCACCTTGCCAGGATCGGAATTTGCTATGCCGATCCGCTTTTTCCCGATGTCCAGCCCCAGGTACCTGCCCATCAGCAACCTTTCTTTATGGCATTGTAAAGGTCAAAGATATGGGGGGCACAGCCGGGCACAAGGACGGCCCTGTTCCGCCTTCTGCTGTCATAGAACTGGACGCCGAAAGCACAGTTGCCGTAAAGAATAATCCTGCCCTCAAAATCATTAAGCACCTGCATGTTCTGTACAGGTTTACCGCTGACTATGACTATTTCTTCCTTTAAATCTTTGAGGCTTCCCTCGAAAGCCAGCTTATCAAGGCTGTGCCTTATGCCTGAAAGGCATCCGCTGCATACACCCATCTCAAGTGAATTCACCCGGTCATAGACACCCGCACTGCTCAAGACAGGTCTTGCAAACCTTCTTTCTACATCCCCCGGTTTCTCTCCGCATATTTCATAATCCCTTATATCTATAGAGCCGAAGCCCAGGCTCCCGGCAATCCTCAGCGCCGAAATCTCCTCAGGGTCAAAACCCATGATGGAAGATGCGACAGTGTCCGCACCAATAATATCACGGCCCATAACAAGGGTATTGAAGCCGAAGACCGCCCTGCCGTACAGGGGAGCCTGGCCTTCCATGGGGATCAGCCCGTCAATTATGTTCATGTCGGGCTTATGGACATATAAAAGCTCGGCAAGCTTCCTGTGAAGGTCTTCCCTGTGAAAAGTCAGTCTCTGGTCATCGACAACCAGGCCGTAAAGATTCTTTACAGACAGGGAAACCAATGCATGCATGTGAGTTTTCATCTTCGGCAGATTTATAAAAATATCATGCTCAATTACAGGCATGTCATATTCCCTGAAGAGCATGGCCTTCTTGTTACACACCTTTTTCCGGGGGGCTTTGTCAATGTTCAACAGGCCTATTTTCCTTTTTTTAAGCTCCCTTTCAATGAGGGACTCTTTAATGGCCTGGGTAAAATCAAGGCCGTATCCGGGATTATCTCCAATGCTCACACCGGAGGCCCCCTGATCAAGGGCAAGCTCGCAAAGGGCCAGGATAACCCTCCCGTCTGTGGATAGGGACGGATTATGAACCGGGTTGGGCCTTACAAGGTTTGGTTTTATAAAGACCTTTTTGGATCTTATAGATGGCAGGAAGCCGTCCATAAAGGACAGGCCCATTTCCAGGAGCCGTTTAATCCTGTCAAGCTGGGCCCTGGAGAAATCAAGGTTATCATTGCCAAGGCCCCTGTCTCGCACCAGTGCTATTTTTGTTTTATTCCGCTCTTTTTTCATTTTTCTTCTTTCCATTCAATCCTGGAGGGTATTTTATATGGGGACAGGGATGTGTGCATATCCCTGAATATCCTGTCCTTATTATCCATACTGTCAATAGTGATATCAGCCCCTATGATATAATTGCCCTTGGCATCATGCTCCCGGGAGTACAGGCTTGCGCGGATTACCCCCTGAATACCCGATATTATCCTTTCAACCTCTCTCGGATAGACATTATAGCTTCCTACAAGGAACATCTCCTTCTTCAGGCCCTTAAAGAAATGGTTTCCCCCTTTATCGATCATGAAATAATCCCCGGTCCTGAACCAGCCGTCTTCTGTAAGCCTATCCCTGCAATCAGCATACCTGCCTGTATACCTTTCTGTAACCGACGGGCCCTTGATCTGCATCTCACCGGTTTCACCAAGAGGCAGTATCCTGCCGTCATCATCCACAATCCTGGTGGAAAAGATGGGGAAGGGTTTGCCGCAGGAACCAAAGACCATTTCCTCATCAAAGAAATTAAAGGTTACAGCGGCTGAAGCCTCGGTTATGCCAAAACCCTGGCGTATATCTATACCGTATTTTCCCCTGACAGATTTCTGGAAATCCCCATCCAGGGGAGAACCGCCCGATATGCAGGTTTTAAGAGAGCTTAGATCAAACCTTTCAATGCTCCTGTGGTTGAGCAGGCTGTAAAACATCATCGGTACGCTTTGAATCCTTGTTATTTTATACTGCTCAATAAACTGCAGTATCTGGGTAGTCCGGTATCTGTCCACCAGAAGCTGGCCTGCGCCGGTAAGAAACCCTGCTAAGAGGGTATTGGAAAATCCATAGGCATGATAGAAGGGGAGCAGGGAAAAGACCCTGTCATCCTGTGTCAGGCTCATATACTCATGAGTGGCAAGAATATTGGACATGAGGTTTTTGAAGGAAAGGCATGCGCCCCTCAGATACCCGTCCTCGCCGGATGTATAAATAATGACTGTAGGCCGGGGATCCAGAACAGGTACAAAGACCCTCCTGGGTTCCAGGCTCTTTATATGTCCTTCAAAGGAGAGTTTGGGATTTAATACGGAGGGCTCTTTTATGTCAATGAAATTGACTTTCCTTTTCAGCGATGACATTACCCTGCCAGTGTATTCCGGTGACAAGGAGTAGGAAATGACAGTATCTGCCCCTGAATCTTCCAGCATATAGGCCATTTCAAGGCTTGATACGGCAATATTGGTCAGCAGAATGGGTATCCCTAAGCTGTTTAAGGACATGGTCACATAGATGAATTCCGGTACATTAGGCAGGCTTACTACCACAGGCTTTCTGCTGTCCAGGCCCAGGAGACTGAAATAGTGACTGTGCCTCTCTGTGGTTTTCAGAATGTCCCGGAAGGTTATCTGTTCATCATTGTAGATAACAGCTGTCCTGTCCCGATATTTTTTCTCAGCCCAGTAAAGTATCCTGGATATATTCAATCAGATTCTTCCTGTTTTTTTCTTATTTTATGAATTGAATGGCTTTTGTAAATGAATTTCTTGAAACTGGATTATATTTATATGGATTAATTTATCTTTATGCCTAAAATGTTAACCTGAAAAATATTAAAAAAGGGAACTATTCTATGAAAATAGGTTTGATAATTCCAGGCTGGAAAAAATCAGGATTCTGGGCGAACAACCCTTTTAAGTTCCCCTACCTGTCCCTGCCCGCAATTGCATCATTTTTCCCGGAAGAACATGAAGTTAAGATCCTTGATGAGAACGTGGAGGATATTAACTTTGACGAGGTTTTTGATGCTGTGGGCATATCCATCCTGACCCCGACAGCAAAAAGGGGATATCAGATAGCGGACACCTTCCGCAGCCGTGGTTCAAAAGTGATACTCGGCGGGATACATGCATCCATAAAGCCCGAAGAAGCCCGGGAACATGCAGACTCAGTCGCTGTAGGGGAATGTGAGAGCTATATAGACAGCTTAATAAGGGATATAGAGGAAAACAGCCTGAAACCGCTTTATAAAACCGATAAATTCTGCAGTCTTGATTCCCTCCCTGTGCCAAGAAAATCCCTTTTATCCAGCAAATACTTCTTTAAGGGGACCCTCCAGACAACCCGGGGATGCCCCTTCGACTGCGAGTTTTGTTCTGTAACTCCTTTTTTTGGAAGGACATACAGAAAAAAAGGTATCGAATATGTGCTGAAAGAACTTGAAAATGAAAAATCCAAATTCATCTTCTTCGTCGATGACAATATAACCGGCGACAGGGAATATGCCAGGAATCTGTTTAAGGCACTGAAACCCCTGGGAATTAAATGGCTTTCCCAGAGTTCCATCAAAATAGCCGATGATGATGATCTCCTTGATACTGCAAGGCAGAGCGGATGCATAGGCCTCTTCATCGGATTTGAGAGCTTAAATGAGGATAATCTGAGGCTTATGGGAAAGCAGTTCAATAAGATAGCCATGTATGAGGAAAAGATAAAAAAGATACAGGACAAGGGCATAGGCATACAGGGATCCTTTATATTCGGCTATGACAATGATACGGAGAAGAGCTTCGACCAGGTTTATGAATTTGTTAACCGTACCAGGATGGATGCCCTCCTCTTTTCCATTCTGACTCCCTTTCCCGGTACCAGGGTTCATGACAGGCTTCAGGAGGAAAACAGGATTATATCCTGCGACTGGGATGAATATG
>CAYSKJ010000133.1:0-9048 GCA_964431655.1 uncultured bacterium
AGTCATTTTTCATATATTTTCCTGCCCTTAGCGTTCCACCAGAAGGAATCATGGTAGAATGCGGAGGCAAAAACAAACAAATATACAAGGGGTGTTCTGAAAAGCAGTTTCTGAATAATTTTCACGGGACTGAACCAGAACAGGTCTCCGAACATGGAAGCAAAATTGTCTCCAACGGCAAATTTAAGCTCAAGATCGGAGATATCATCCCCTGTCAGTTCTATATTCTCAGGCTTTCCATTTCCGAGACCCTTTTCATCGGCAAGGTTTATATACTTCAGCGTCATGGGATCAAAACCCATAATTTTTGCGCTCATGGCATCTATAGCGACGCTGTCGGAACTTGCAAGCATTATATTTGTCTCAACCGGCTTTAATGTCCTGGGTCCGGGGCCGTTTCCGCTGTTTGTCCCGTCCATTACGGTAAATATGCCGGAATGTATCTCCTTCTGTATGGTCAAAAGATCTACGAGGGTTTCATGAATAAAAGAGTGGGTGTAATGCCTTTTGGTGTTTAAAAGCCCTCCAAAGGCGTTCTTCATGGCTCCCGTTGTTGTAGTGTATATATGGCATTTAACTGTAGGAAGGTGTACGATGTTCTTGCCGAGAAAATATGAAGGGATTCTTATATTATCATTGTATATTCTGTCAAGTATTAGAAGCTGGCCTTTGGGCTTGTATACCTCCCATCTTATATCCCTCTGGTCAAAATTATACTTTACAGGTATATTGTATTTTTTGAATACGGACTCATATTTGTTCAGTTTTTCTCCCTTGTAGGGATTGGTAACCACAGTATTATTCTCAATGGCTGTCATATCCCCGAACCCTTCCTTCTGCAGGGAAAGGATGGTCCCTTCCAGCTGCCAGGGAGTGGTATTAGCCGAGGGCATGGGAAGATGCCAGCTTATATTTCCTTTAAGTATGGTTGGTGTGTTCTTTTTTAACTCATCGCTCATATCAGCCAGTCTGCATAATCTGTGTATATCCTCAAGGATAGTATCCGGCCTGACCTTTACAACGGCCACCTTGCTTTTTTGCATAATTATTGTCTCCTTTTCATGCTCATTTTAGTCTTAAAAAGATAAATAGCAGGATAAGTACGATTATCATGATAAATAAAATCAGGTATCTGCCAGGGTTTTCCATCCTGTTATTTATAATATTTATGGATTCAATTATCATTTTCCTTTTATACATTATATCACTGATTTTAAAATAAAGGTAATCAGATTCAGGTCCGTGAATTTTGTTAAGATAAGCAGTCTCGCCCATTTCAGCATACAGCTGATTCCTTTTCTTTTTCAGGTCGAAAGCCTTTATTCCCTTTATATCCCTTTTTTTCAATTCTTCAAGAACAATGTCGGTTTTTTTATACAGCTGATTTAAGATATCTGAGTTTAGCCTGCTTTTATAAAGAAGACAGCCGTATTTTCTAAACAGCCTTTCCCTTTCAAGGTCATTGATAAGATGCCTGAGTTTCAGCATTTCCCTTTTAACATACAAAAGTGCAAGTTTTAATAAGCCCGGAATATTCAAAGCTCCTTTCATGTTTTGTACGAATTATACATGAATTAAATTAATAAAAAAGACCAGAAAATACAAGACTTTTCTAAGCTGGCACGAAGACACAATAGACAGGGCAGTAAATAAAATATTGACATTCCTTTGAGATATAATAATTTTTCAGAATGGAAAAATCAAGAAAAGCCAATATTTATTTCAAAATACTGGAGTTCTGATGTCAGCAGACCTGCCGATTAAATCCATAATAGATGACATAATAAACTATATTACCAATTACGGATATATCGAAGAAGAGCATATAGTAAAGATCATTAAATCCTATAATATAAGCCCGAATAAAGAACTTGTGCAAACCATAATAGAAAACGTGGAAAAACAGGAAGAAGCCCTCTTTGAAAGCCACAACGAATCCGATGAAATATTCGAGGATACCAAGCATGTTATAATGAAAGCCCTGGAAAATGATTCCATATTCAAAAAACTTGCAAATAAACCCTTTGAAAGCCATATAGAGCCCATATTCCAGGAGCAGGAAGAGGAAGAAGGAGCAGGGGAGGAAGAATCCGATGATGCTTCGCCGGCAAGCATATTTCCTGTAAAGAATCCCCAGGATATGCGGCATCACATAAAAAAAGACACCATTTACATGTATTTTAATGATATAGGTACTATCCCGCTGTTAAAACCGGATGAGGAGTTTGAGCTGGGCAAGAGGATAAGCGAGACCAGGAAAAGCATAATACTGGAGCTTTTGAAAATCGAATATACAAGGAAAGCTCTTCTGCACATTATCAAGGAGACTCTGGAAAACCAGAAAAACCTTAAAAAAATCATAAACAAGGCATCCCTTGAATTTGATGATATTGAGTCAAGATCAGAAATAATCAACCTTATAACCAAAAAGCTTAAAATCCTTCAGACTTTTCTGTTTTTCAGCATAAAGACACCTGATGTCAGGCAGATTGCCATAGAGAAGATATACAGGATGATAATAAAGCTCAAACTCCATTATTCAATCTTTGAAGACATCAAGAAAGATATACTTAGGCAAATAGAAAGATACTCAGAAACCTATAATGAACTGGCAAAGAACCATTACCAGACAAAGCCCCTTCCTTTTAGGAAATACAGGAAGAAATTCAATAAGCTCAAAAAGATAAAATATATTATCGGTATATACTCCCATTCTGAACTGGACCTTAGGTATAATATCATCCAGGAAATAAGCAGAATGAACCTGGAAGCGAAAAAATCCCTGTCAGAAAGCAATTTAAGGCTGGTAGTATCCATTGCCATGCGTTACCTGAACAAAGGCATGCACATTAATGATCTTGTTCAGGAGGGCAATATAGGCCTTATGAAAGCCGTTGACAAGTTTGAGTACGACAAGGGCTTCAAGTTCTCTACATACGCAACCTGGTGGATAAAGCAGGCAATCTCCAGGGCAATCGCCGACCAGGGCAGGACCATAAGGATACCTGTCCACATGTATGAAACCATAACCAAGATAAAAAAGATAAAAACCTATATGCTCCAGGAACTGGGGTGTGAACCCAAACCCCAGGAGATTGCAGACAGACTCCATATCCCCCTTTCCAAAATAAAAAATATCCTGAGGATAGCCGAAGAGCCCATATCCTACGATGCACCTTTGAATGATGACAATAAAACAATTGCCGATACTATTGAGGATAAAAAGTCTCCTTCGCCCATAGAAAAACTCCTGGCTGATGATAATACGGAAAAGATAAACCGGATGCTCCAGAGTCTTACCTTCAGGGAAGAAATGGTGATAAGAATGAGGTTTGGGCTCAACGGTGAACTGGCGAAAACCCTGGAGGACATCGGAAATTATTTTAATGTGACCCGGGAAAGGATAAGGCAGATAGAAGCAAAAGCCCTGAGCAAAATGAAAAGACGCCCCTTTCAATAATGGATGGCAGGAGAATTAGATGACCCTCAATAAAGCTGAAATATTCCTATCAAAAGGTACTAAAATCAGGACAAATTTAGTTGTTTGAGATATTCTTTCTGGGAACCGGCTCTGCAGCACCAAGCCTGATAAGAAGGCATTCTTCCTTTGCTGTAAGAAAAGATGGTGAAATACTGCTCTTTGACTGCGGTGAATCATGCCAGCACCAGATGATAAGAGCCAATCTCAGCTTTAATAAGATTCATTCAATATTTATATCCCATCTGCACGGGGATCACATCTACGGCCTGCCCGGCCTTCTAAGCACAATGTTCCTTAACCGGCGCGACTTCCCCATAGCAATTTACGGCCCTAAAGGCATAAGGAGATTTATTGAATCAACCCAGCCCCCTGAATGTCATGTAAACAAAAGCCTGAACATAATCGAATACAGTAATGGTGATGAATATTCCTTACTCCGGAGCTTTACCCTGGGGGTGCATTTGCTGAATCACAGCATAAAGACGTATGGATTCAGAATGGAGGAAAAAGACAGGCCAGGCCTGTTTTACCCTGAAAAGGCAAAAGAGCTTGCAATCCCCGAAGGCCCGCTATACGGCAGGCTTCAGAGGGGTCAGACCATAATACACAACAACAGGACGATTGAACCGTCAATGGTCATGGGACCTGATCGCAAAGGAATTAAGTTCGGCTATGTTGCAGACACCTCTTTCTGCCCAAATTGCCTCAAAATCGCTAAAAAAGCCGATGTTCTGGTTTATGAAGGCACTTATCTGGAAAAAGACCGGGATAAGGCTGAAAAATACATGCATTCCACAGTTCTTGACGCCGGCAGAACAGCAGCCCAGGCCGGCGCAAAACTGCTTTACATCACCCATATAGGGACAAAATACACAGGCAGTGAGCTGAGGGAGGAATTAAAAAACACCCGGAAAATCTTTAAAAACAGCTATATTGCAAGAGATCTTCTCCGGGTGGAAATAAAATACGACAAACCCTGACAAGAAGGCCTATCAGTATTGCAGAGAGCCGAAGACACTCACACCGTTGTTGTTGTTCAATACCTCAATATCTACGGTCCTGTCAGCGCTTCTGTTGGTAATTATCAGGCTGAAATTATCATCGACCGCATTCCATGCATTCCTGGGATTACCACCTAATATCGCCTGAAAGTCCATCAGGTGGGCGGTATCCCTGTTGGCTTCACAAAGGCCCATGAGCCTTTCGGTAGTTGAATAAAGGTAGAAGCCCTGCTGAGTAAGCTGTTCTGAATCCTCAAGACTCTGGAGTCCCCGGGGAAAACCCATAATAGCTGCTACCACACCAACGGAAAGGACTATAATAGCGATCAGTGTCTCAATCAGGGTAAATCCCTTAATGCCTTTATTTTCATTAAAAAAAATCATAATCCGTTTCCCCTCATCAAATTTATCTTTAACTTATATTATACATGATAATTATTAATATTCAATAGTTCATTAACTATTTTCAATTTCTTTCAGAAGTTCTCTCGCAGTATCAAGGTCTTCAGAGGATACGTAGAAGTCTGTTTCGCTTAAATTTGTAATGTTGAGAGGCATACTGGAGGAAATGGCCTCCCTGAATATAAATGGCTCAATGCCGTTAGAGACAAGAAAACCCCTTAAAAATTCCTCATTCATAGAGCCATTTACGGTTGTAAGATAGCTGTAATCTCCTATTTTAACCTTTTTCTGCGGATTATAGGTAAACAGTGTCATAAGATCCAGATTCCTGCCTGATAGATTAATAAGCTGACAATATAAGCCATTAGGGTCAGTCCCCCCCATTGAAGAATTGCCCATTTCCACAGGCCTGTTTCCTGCCTGGTCACAGCAAAGGTAGCGATACAGGGAGTTGCTATCAGGGCGAATATCATTATTATAAGGCCCTGGAGTGGTGAATAGTTCTTTTTAAGCGCCTGCCGTAAGGAGGCTTCTTCCCCTGTCTCTTCCATGGAATGAATTATGCTCATCTGGGCGACAAAGATCTCTTTTGCAGCAAAAGCGCCGATAAACCCTGTAACTATCTTCCAGTCGAAACCGATGGGTGCAAATACCGGCTCAACCGCTTTGCCTATCCTGCCGGACATGGAATACTCCAGGGCCATCATATCGCATTCAGATGCACTCAGATTTTCGCAAGCCTCCCTGTCAAGCCTGGGGTAGGTATTAGAAAACCAGAGTATGATTGATATCAGAAGAATAATGGTACCTGCCTTTTTTATATAGCTGTAGCTTCTGTTCCAGGTATGCATAAAAAGCCCTTTCGCTGTAGGCCATCGGTAGGGAGGAAGTTCAAGTATAAAGGGACTTCCTACTCCTTTGAGCAGAGTGGTCCTCAGAATTTTGGCCATAATAACAGCCATTAGTATGCCGAACATATAAATACCCCAGAGAAGAGGGGCTGCAAGGTGCACCGGGAAAAAGGCCGATATGATAACCGCATATATGGGAAATCTTGCTCCGCAGCTTATCAGGGGGAGTATGAGTATGGTGGTGACCCTTTCTTTAAAGCTCTTTAAGGACCTGGTAGCCATAATGGCCGGTACAGTACAGCCGAAACCGATAAGCATGGGTACGAAGGACCTTCCCTCAAGCCCTATATATTTCATGACCTTGTCCATTATGTAAGCGGCACGGGCCATATAACCTGAATCCTCCAGGACCGCAATACTGAAAAACAGTATTACCAGTACCGGGATGAAAATCAATACCCCTCCTACTCCGCCTATAATGCCATCAACTATCATCTCCCTTAGAATATCAAGACCTTCAAAGGGCCAGATATTATTTACATACTCTCCCAGATGGGTAAAAAAACTTTCAAGCAGCCTCATGGGATATTCACCTGCAGTGAAGGTAATCTGGAAAACAATAAACATCATCAAAAAGAATATCGGCAGCCCTATCAGCCTGTTTGTTATTACCTTATCAATCTTGTCTGACAGATTTTCAGGTACCCTCTGCAGTCTTTTTATGCATGTCTTGCAAAGATCAGTAATAAAGTCATACCTTTCATTTGCAGTGATAATTTCCGGTTCCTCATTATAATACCCGGATTCTCTGGCTTTGACAGCCTCGATTTCTGAAAAAAAATCCGGGGGAAGACTGTCTTCCGCCTTCAAAAGCTCCAGGGTATAAGGGTCATCTTCCATAAGGGAGATGGAAAGCCATCTCAGGGGATATTTCTCTGTATCAATACTGTATTTGAGAATAACAGTTTGAACCTTTTGCAAAAAATCCTCAAATGTATCTGAATAGCAGATAATATCCCTGGCCTGCGGTTTGCTTTCATAAGTCCTGATTATGGCGTCCAGGAGCTCCTTCATACCTTTCGCCCTGTGTCCGACTGTCCTGACTATGGGTATTTTGAGTTCCTTTTGAATTATTTCTATATCTATTTCCATTCCGAGGTGCTTAAGTTCATCGCTCATATTGAATGCCGCAAGGGTAGTAAGGTCCATCTCAAGGAGCTGCATGAGAAGGTAAAGGTTCCTTTCCAGGTTTGAGGAATCAATAATATCAACAACTATATCCGGCTTTTCAAAAAGAAGGAAATCCCTTGCTATCTTCTCTTCTTCTGAATAGGCTGTAAGGCTGTAAATACCAGGAAGATCGCAGATAATCAACTCATAGTCATTATAGTGGCATTTCCCGACCTTCTTTTCAACAGTAACACCGGGATAATTTCCAACATGCTGGGTGGATCCAGTCAGATTATTGAATATTGTTGATTTGCCGGAGTTCGGATTCCCGGCAAGGGCAACCAGAATCCTCTTTTTATGGTTTTTCATATCTGTAAATTGTCCTTCGGTCTTACAAAAATTCTCATGGCAACCCCCCTGCCCACAGCATATCTGCAGTTTCCAAGGCCTATCACAGTAGAGTCAAAACGGGATGCATGCATGACACGGATCTCTTTGCCCGGTGTGATTCCCATTGCAGCGAGCCTGGCTATAAGGTGCCTGCCGCCGCTTATTCTTGTCACAATAAGCTCTGTGTCTGGAGTAGCATACAAAAGGGGCATCATTCTCTGTCAGGAATCCTCCCCCTCAAGTATCTTAACCTCTACGCAGTAAGCATCGTCCCTGCGTATGCTCAGGCGTGTCGTGCCTGCAATTATGTAAATCGGGTCGCCGAGGGGAGCCAGTCTTTCAACCTTAAGCTTTCTGCCCTTAATAAGGCCAAGGTCAGCAAGCCTCTTCTGGAACTCGCCCTTGCCTTTTATCCGTATTATCTCAGCTTTGGTGTTTGGCTTGACATCCATCAGGGTTGTATACATTTTTGTATAGGTGTTGAATTTTTCCTGTTCATCGTACCTGCATTCCCCCTGTTCAGATTCCTGGCTGTCTCTCTTGAATTTCAGGATATATTCCCTGACTTCGGGAGGAAGATTTGATACATATTCCAGAAACTCAATTATCCTTTCAACAACCTTGTTCTCTACCACGTGTTCAAGGACACAGCTGATATGCTCAGCAGTTCTCTGGTCTAATTTAAGTATCTGGTAAAAAAAATTGCTTATTATCCTGTGCCTCTGGACTATTTTTTCAGCCTCTACAAAACCTTTCTGCGTCAGGGTAGCAAAACTGTAACGGTCATGATTTATATATCCCTTTTCCTCAAGAGCTTTTAGATTATGGCTTACCGAGGATTTTGTAATATTCATCTTGTCTGCCAGGTCCTTGACCCTGGCAACCTTGTTAATTTTGCTGAGATTATATATAGCTTCAAGGTAATCCTGAAGTATTACTGAAAGGCCTGCATGTTCTTCCATTTCATTCCTCTAACTAAGTTTATGGCTGTAAACAATAACCTGTATTTAATTTTTGTCAAACAAATTATCCAGTTCTGCAAAATATGAAAATCCTATCTCATGCATTAAAAAAGCCAATAGATCAGAATTTTCCTTTATGGAATCACTGAGGCCTGCACTTCCCCCGTGCCCCCCTTTTTTGTTTTCCCTGTAAAGGAATATCCCCTGCTCACCATCCAGGGCCTGCATGGCTGAGGCCATCTTGCGGGCATGCACTGGATGGACTCTGGCATCATTCCCGCCTGCATCGAAAAATACCGACGGGTATCTCTTATCCGGGGAAAGGTTCTGATAGGGCGAATACTTGATAATGTATTCAAAATCCTTCTCTTCTTCAGCGATACCGTATTCACATTTCCATATCTCACCTATGCTGTATTTGTGATAATTAATCATATCCAGCAGAGGAACTCCGCAAGAAACGACTCTTAGCAGGTCAGGCCTCTGTACCAGTACAGCGCCGACAAGGAGCCCACCGTTGCTCCCCCCCTTTATGGCAGTGAGTTCAGGCCTTGTATAGCCCTTTTGATTAAGCCATTGAATGGCGTGTATAAAATCATCAAATACATTCTGTTTATTCTGCAGTCTGCCCTGTTCATGCCATTTTTTACCGTATTCACCGCCGCCGCGCAGGTTGACAACAGCAAGTAGCCCGCCGGCTTCCACCCAGAGGGCATTAAAGGCGCTGTAATCAGGGAGTATGGGGATTCCAAAACCACCGTACCCTGTTACAAGAGCAGGTCTTATACCAC
>CAYSKJ010000134.1:0-8955 GCA_964431655.1 uncultured bacterium
ATATATGTCATTATTGATAAAATCAAATATATTTATTCTTGAATAGGACAAGTAATCCTTTAAAAGAGGCATCAGTGAAGAGGGAGAAAGCAGGGACAGCTCCCTGCATACTCCCTTGTACTCTTCGCATTTCCGCAAATCAGACCCGTATTTCTGGTATAGATCTGCAAAATTCATAGGCTTATTCTATTCCATTTTTTAGAGATAGGTTTCAGTTTCTCCATCCAGCAGAGCGTTCATCATCGCTCCGAATGTCATCTTCTCCCGTGTCTGTCCGGGTTTTACCATTCCCATGGCAAGGGGAGCCATCTGAGCTCCTGAAGATACATTTGTGAGAAGGCTGTTGCCATTTTCAACTTCTTTTCCACAGGGGACGCACCTTGATATTCCTGACAGAAAATGCCATTTCTCCTCCAGTTCATTGTATATGACATTTATCCTGGTATCATATACAAGCCTGCCCTGTTTAATGGCACGGGAGTCAATCAGCCTCAGCTGCTGTATTGAGGCATCTTCTTTGAAGTCCTTGAATTCGTCCAGATATGATTTTTTATTGGATTCATTTATGAGTACCATATGCCTTCCGTCATACCTTTGATAAAGCTTGTCGGCAAGATTCTTCACCAGGGATTCGTTTATATGAAGAAAGACTCCCTTTCCCCCGGTGGAGTTCCATTTCTTCAATGCATAACCGCTGCAGTCCAGCATCTCGTTTACTGAATCGGGGTTAATCTCTTTGTCAAGCAGGGTTATGGGCCTGGAAACTGTTTTTCCAGTTTCCTGTTCATATTCCCTGAAGCACCTTTCTTCTATGGTTTTAGACCTCAGGTCATCGATCTTCCAGGGATTTATAAATACAGTCTCAGGTGCATGGTTAATGATCCGGTCAGCCAGTTCCTTTCCGTAGAACTCAGGGACATGGATTCTCTCTATCCTTCGGTAGGCAATGTCAACAGGCCTGCCATTAACCCAGAGTTTTCCATTCCTTGTTTCAGGTTTTTCAGTCGGGGTTATCCTGTACGCCTCTATGCCAGCTTTCTTAAAGGCATTAAGGGTAAGGTTATGGGCTGTCTCTTCCTCGCTTTGCTCATAGGGCCTGGTAAATACGGCAACAACAGGATCCTTTCCGTTGCCCCTTACTTTCCAGAAGTCAGTAATGGCCTTTACCAGAGTTTTAAGAATGTTTGCAGGATTAGTGGGATAATCGATTGCATCAGGATTCAGGCCCCTCTCCTGCAGGTGACGGTAGAGCCGGTATGACCATATATTCGGGCATGCTGGATAACTGTTGCAGCATGGCCCTTCCAGGATGGTGGGTCTGATATCTATTATTTTCTCTCCCTTTGAATCCGAGACTCCTGTTGCAAGTATATCAAGACCGAGAAGGTATGAGTGGGGCAGATTATTCTTCCTTGTATAGAGAAGGTAGGCATCTAATGCATTTTTTGCTACCTCGGAAAATTTTTCCCATGCCCTGTCAACCACCCATGTCGGTGAATCAAGATATGCAGGTACTTCAGATTCTTCGCCTTTTCCGCCAATAAGCAACCTAAGGTCTTCTTTTTCCATTTAAATAAGACTCCTTTATTTTTTAGATAACAGGGATAAGGTAAAAATTATGACGGTAATAGTCAATAAAAAAATATATTTGTAAATGCCCTTAAATGGACTATAATTCTGAATTGAAATATTTATTTCATGCATTATTTTGTAATTTTATAAAGTAAGAAAAAAAGTACAGACATGATGTTCTGCTTGGAGGTAAAAAGATGGAATTCAAAGATACGGGAAAACGTATAAGGATAATTATAGTATTTGTTATTATCCTGCTGGTGCCCTTTGTCATGTACATGAGGAAAGAACACCGCCTGGCAAAGTCCAGGGAGCTTTATGTGTCATCAAAGGGATATGAACTTGCCGGGAGCTATAAAAAGGCAATTGAAGTTCTTGCCGAGGCGATGGAACTTAATCCGGACAATCCTGAGATAAAAACAAAAATAGGAGAGCTCTATATAAGAACAGGCAGGGAAGAAGAGGGTGTAGACATGCTAAAAGGTGTTTCGGCAGAGCATCCTGCGTACCCTGACCCGTATTACCACCTGGCTTTTTATTATTATAATAGAGGAGATTACAGGGTATCACGAACATACTGGGAAGCATTTCTCAAAAGGAACAAAAACCCCCTGTATGATGATATAGCAAAAAGGAGAATCAGTGAAATAGATGGATTCCAGGGAAATTTAACAGAAGAAAATTCAGAATTTAAGGAGGATTAATCATGCTTCTGGCAAATATAAGCATTTTCCCTTTGGACAAAGGTGTCTCCCTGAGTCCCTATGTTGCTGAATGTCTTGATATAATAGACAAAAGCGGGCTTGACTATACCCTTGGATCCATGGCAACTACCATTGAAGGAGAGTACGAAGAAGTCTTTGATGTGATAAAACGGTGCTTTAATGCTGTAAGCATGAATTCAGAGAGGGTAAGCATGTATATAAAGGTGGACTGGAGAAAAGGTGCCTCTAAAAGGCTGATCAAAAAGATCAGCAGTGTGGAAGGCAAACTGGGAAGAAAATTAAGACATGAGTGAACTGAGCTCAATAATATAAGGGAGGCTCTGGATATCCTTCCTGTTCTCCAACAAAGAGGAAAGTATCCGGCAGAGACGTGTTAATGCCCATTTCTCCTTCTGCATGTCCGGCAGCCGGATGCAAATGGTTGTAATCCCGTCCGGACCGCAGATTTCGTTGAATGTTCTGGAAAGCCTTTCCAGGCCGGCTTTGGAAATACTGTGCATTGTAATCTTTTTATAGAGAAATTCAGGGTCTGATATCGTAAAATTTATTATCACAGCCGGCTTTGATACTAAATGCTGATATTTCATCAGACTGCGCATAAGGAGATAATATATATAAATATTTGTCTCCATCTCAAGGCAGAATTCTTTTTTGTTAAAATCGGCCAGTTCCTTTTTTGAAAGATAGCCTGCCAGGTTTATAACAGCATCAATTTTCCCGAAATAATCGAAGCTTCTTTTAAGGAGAGCTTCAAAACCTTTGTTTTTGCTTAGATCCAGGGAGTTTTTCAAAACTTTGGACTGGCTGTAAAGTCCTTTTTCCCTTGAATTTATACTCAGCTGGTGGTTTTCTTGAAATTCCGGGACCATGATTCTGCCAATTTTTGAATTTGCCCCGGCAATTATTATATTCACTGCAGAATCCCCGGGAGTGTCATGGTTATCGATGTTCCTCCAGGTCCTGTATCTATATCCATTTTCCCCTTGTATCTCCTTACAAAATCGTCAGCAAGGCGCATTCCTATGCCGAGGCCCTTATCTTTTCCCGAGGCAAAATTCCTGCGATTTATCCTTTCCATGACATTGCCGGGGATTCCAGGGCCATTATCCATAACACCGATAATTAAATCCCCGCACGCCAGAGATTCCCTGACAGTTATCCGACCTTTTTCCTTCATGCTTTCAAGGGAGTTTCTTATAAGGCCGCCAAGGGTATTGAAAAATTCAACAAAATCAATCAATACTTCTCTATCGGGATCATTAATGATGAATATTATATCAGCCCTTTCATCCTCAAGGGAAAAGGAATCCATAACCGGCTGGAAAAGCTCTTTTATCCTTTGGACCTTTCTCGTTTCCTCGCCGTTCCTTTTGAGCTTTGCATATCTTGCAAGGATATTCTCAATGATTTCCACCTGGTTTAATACGGTATCAGCAAGCTGTCTGAACCTCCGGTCAAACTTTTTCCTGTCCTTTTCATAAAGGCGCGTAAGGTGCTGTATGTACAGTTTTACCGGCATCAGCGGATTTTTAATGTCATGAGCAAATTTTTCAGCAAGTCGTGTCCTCAGCTTCGCCTCTTCCAGTTCCAGTATGCTGGTCATATCGCTTATTACTATCATCTTTGCCATATTGTCTTCATTTAAGTTAATATAGTATTTATCCATTCTGAAGACCTTTTTTGCAGTGTTATCCCTCTTTATCTCTGAAAGATTACTGCTGGCTGAGGAATCAGAAATGAATTCCCTTATATCATCACCGAGGAACTGGAGCCACCGGTTGAAGGTAATATTTGAATGAAGCTCTCTGTCCTCCGAATCTGAAAGAAATATTGCAACAGGAATATTCTCAAGCAGGGAATTTGTAATCAGGTTATTTTGATATATGGTTTCAAGAAGAGAATTTATCATGTCTGCTATTCTCTTAAACTCATTAATCGCTATTTCAGAGGTATTTATGGAATTGATTTTTTTGGCTTTTATCCTGTACAGCTTATCAATAAATGAATTAATATTTTTTGCGATAAAGCTGTCTGCTTTTGCAATGATAACCAGGACTGCCAGAAAAATAAGGCTGAATATTACTGCGTTTGACCTTGAAAGGGTCTTCAGGAAAAAAACGGGAAGAAGCTGTTTTATTACTATTATGTCTAATCCCGTGTAATCAGGTCCGGAATTGTGGATGATATAACGGGAATTATAAAAACCAGTGGTATTTATACTATTTCCTGAAAGGGAAGCACCCTGATTGTAGGAAACAGCCCCTGTATAAAGGGCATAATCAAAGGTAGTCAGCCTGAAGAATCCGTTTTTGTCACGAGACCCTATATCAGCGCTGAATTTTTGTGCAATGCTTTTTAAAAAGCTTTCGGAGAGACTATAGACAATGACTGCCTCAAAGTCCCGGAACCTTTTTGCTGCTTTTGCAGTTATGCCCTCTCCCTGATCCGAGTATTCTATTACACCCTCCAGGCCTTTTTCATCTTTTTGAAGTGAAGGGCCTCTTAATTCATAAACAGGACTGTTGTGGTATGAAATTATTATTTCATTGACGGGGGTATCCTGGAACTGGCTGAGGAGATACCTTTCAAAACCCTCATAGGTTGTCTTTCCTGATATAAAATTATCAAGCACGCGGGATTTGAGGATGTTTTCAGTTCTCTGGTTTATCTGACTGTTTACTTCATTTTTTATATTTACCGAGAGATTCTGTACCTGATTTATATTATAATCTCCGTAATAAGTTGAAAGCATTGACTGAAGGACATAAAACACCAGAAGTATCGGGGCCAGGGAAAGGAGGACTATGGATATGCCTACCCTGGCCCTGAGGGAATTGAAATCGAAACTCTTTTTTATAACCGGTATAATGATGAAAAGAAAGAAGGGCATGAGTGAAAGGAGGGATAAAAACATGCGGGAAATGAAATTATAAGAATTATACAGCATGCCATAGTCATCCAGGACGAATAAAAGGAGGGGCCCGCCGGCCTGCTTGAATATATAGGCCTTGTATTTTTTATCATTTATCCTGAAAATGTCAATTTCCTCAATAGAATCAGTCCTAACGCTCATACCGAGGTATCTTTGTGGGATACCGAAGGACAAAGCCCTGTTGGCATGTATAATATTGGTGTTTTTTATGGCAATATAATAGTAACCCCTTTCTGATACAAACTTTAACCATGTCGGTCTGGAAAAAGGAATGGAGAACAGGGTATCAGTAATACTTTTGTTCTCAATCTGCAGGTCATTATCAAAATAATCCATAGAACAGACTACTATTATTCCTCCGCCGATGAGTTTGTCTTTTACAAGGAGCTGTCCGCTGATATATATATCCGGTTCTGTTCTGTTTTCCAGCAGATATTCTATTGTTCCATGAGCAAATATTTCCTCTATATAGCTTTCAATATTTAGATGCCTCATATTATTTCTCAGGGAAAAACTGTCAACGATCTTTCCCATGGAGTCGAAGAGAATTATGGTAGTGTCCTTCTGGAAGCTTGAAGCCATTGAACCCTTAAAAACATTGAAGGCTGTTTTGTGCGTACGTCCGCTTAAAAGCTTTTCATATATATTTTCTTTATCAATAGAACCCAGAATGTCCATTAATGCATAATTGGAGATGTTTTTTTCCTGCAGGGAAATGGTTTTCAGCTTCAACAGTATATAACTGTCAAGCTTTTTCTCTTCCATATATATCATGAAGAAACCGATTAATGCATTAATTACAAGAAGAATGGCAATAATTCTTTTAAATGTCTGCCTGCGTGAAAGAAGCACAAAAAAAATAAAATTCAGATTGAAAAGAACAGCAAAAAGAACCACTTTATTGAAGCCCGGTAATGAATCTGTCCAGGCAGTCAGAATAACCAGATTGCAAATGCATGTCAATAAGCCGGCAGTCTTTCCTGTAATTGATGTGTCTTTTATTAAATACCTGAATGGCAGAAAACAGTATACCACGAAAAACCCGTATAAAAATATCCTGAAATAAATGCCTGCATTATCGGTAACCAGGGCAAAGTGGGCCAGAAGGGAAACTGCAGGGAATACAAAAATGAGTACTTTTCTCTTTATAAAATAGGAAGAGGCAATCAGTACCGCGAACAGGAAATACGCAAAATAAAACAACCTCTTATGGGATTCATTCTTTTCCAAGCCCTGCCGTGCCAGTTTACATAAAAGAAGGTCATTGAAGTATACAGGTATTGAATCCCCTGACAGACCGTCATTAATGTCATCCAGGACATTGAACCCAGGTGGAATCTTAAGGGAGGAATGGTTCTTATGATATCGTGAGTTGATAAGAAAGAATAAAAAAGTGTCATTATTCAGCTTTTTATAGAAGTAGGAGTGATTATCCTTGGTGATTCTGCCGAAATCATACTTGATTGCCTTAATTTCGTCGTATTGCAGATGCGATAAGCCTGCTACCCCCTTTAATGTGCCTTCTTCAAAGAAAGCAAGGACCAGGTAGTGATTCTCAAGATAATCCTCCAGCTCCTGAAGCAGACCCGGGGGTTTGTCCTTTCTGGTATCCCAGTCTTTAATCAGCCTTAGAACGGATTTTGAATGCTGATCTACTGATTGCAGTATCTGTTTTTCAATAGATTCCCCGGAGATATCTTTGACTTTTGCTCTGCAATCTGTGAAGAAGGCCAGAAAGAATAGAAGGGCAGGGATGATAAAACACCCGTATCTGTATTTTGGAGACATATTTTATCCTACTGTATATATCCCAGGCTCTTAAGCTTCGGGTTGAGTATTTCATCCCGGCCATCCTTAATGGAACCTTCAGCATGGGCATATACCCAGGCAGCCTTTTCCAGAAGAGCCTGTAAGGAATGTTCCCCTTCGCCTTTTTCAGAGAGGTCTCTGATTTCCATAGGGTCTTCCTTCAGATCATATATTTCCACTCCTGAATGGTCTGTAATAACCTTATACCTCTCTGAAACGATCCCTGTTCTCAGGTTGGATATATGCCTTTTCCCAAAGAGGTGGAATATATGTATCCTGTCCCGGGGAATAGCTTTTGTAGGCAGCAGGCTGATCCCCGCAATATTGTCTGGTATATCACGGATACCGCAGAGATTCAGAATCGTAGGCATGATGTCAATATGTGAAGTGATTTTACCTGCCGATACCGGATATCCATCTTTCAATGGATCCTGAATGATAATCAGGGGTATTCTTAATGCGGTATTGTAGGGGGATTCCACATGATCAAAATAAATGCCGTGTTCATCGAGGGATTCCCCATGATCTGCAGTTATTACTATTATTGTATTCTCAAGTAATCCTTTCTTTTCCAATGTATTCAAAAGATAAGTAAGACCGGTATGAAGCTCCCTTGTTTCTGCGTAATACAGCTCCTTTACATACTCTATCCCTGCTCCATCAGGTATCCACCCTTTCATGTAACGCCCTTTCTGAGGATCTTTATATAATTCCAGAATACTGTCTCTGTCCTGCTTATCCCTGTAATAAGGGGGCTTTTCAAAATGACGGGGCTCATATGGTGTATGAGGATCAAAATAATGAAGAAACAGAAAAAAAGGCTTATTATCAAGCAGGAAAGTATTGGACAGCACAGCATTGTTTGTATCAGAAGCTATTCTTTTGATGAAATACTTAAAAAATGAAAACAGCCGCCAGGGATAAAAGCCCCGGTCGGATGATGAATATTGTTCATTATAGAGCATAAATCCCTGATTAAGCCCGGAAATGTTGCTGTTCATCGTGAGTCCGCTTATAAAGGCATAAGTGCTGTAACTGTGGTTTCTAAGGATTTCTGCCAGGGTAATAAAGCTGTTATCCAGGGGATAGGCATTTGTGTATACTCTGTGCTCAGTTGATTGAAGAGATGTAAAAATTGTGGCGTGGCTTGGATTGGTCTGGGGAGAATCGGTATAATGGTTTGTAAATACTATGCTGTTCTTTCTGCCGATATAGCGGGTCAGAAGACAGCCGGCATGCTCCTGGCTGTAAATGCCCAGGGCATCGTGCCTGTAAGTATCCATGGAGATGAGAATAATATTCGGCTTTTGATCTTTCAGTTCATTATTTTTAAAACCCGGCATTAACAGGTAATACCCTGCAGGGATCAATATAACTGCAATAAGGATTGTAAATATATGTTTTTCCCTTATAATAAAAAATATTGCTAATGATATCATGAGTGCTGTAAAAACAGCCAGAAAAAGGCTGAATAAACCGTTTATGCTGTAAAGGGAATGCTTGGGATTTTTAAGGACATGAAAGCGGTAGAGGAATTCAAAAAAAAGCAGGGCAAATGAAATGAAGAAGCCCAGCATTATAAAAACAAAGTTATTTTTCATTAAACGGCTGATTCCTGCGAATATAATAATGAGTAATACAGCCCAGATAAGCGTATAAAAGTAGCTCTTAAACAAGTGACCTGCTGAAAAAACATATCCCCTGCCAAAGAGAATATTAATCATGTTCAAAAAAAGCAATGGAATGATTAGTCTGTAGAAATTCGGGACTTTCTGCATAAAATCGAGTATAATTGCAGTAAATTTTATGTAAAGCAAAAAAATAAACAAAGACATATAAAGAAAAGTATGTATTATAAGGAGACCAGATACCTGGAAAAATAAATGTCAAAACAAAATAGAAATGTCCCTTTTTTAC
>CAYSKJ010000135.1:0-6384 GCA_964431655.1 uncultured bacterium
ATGTGGGGACATTTCTATTTTGCTCAATGGGGACATTATCATTTTGGTACAACATGAATTTTTTAAATAATTCAGCATGAAGCATGATTTCGCCTCAGATACACCGGCCGGGATAAAGAATAAAAGCGCTTCCTGTTCTGACTGCAATCATATCGCATTTATCCAGCATTTCTTTCTTGTAGTCCTCTTTATCCAGGAATAAAATAAATTTTATGAAATTCTGCCTGCACAGCCTGCCTATGCTTTCCAGAATATCCATATCCAGACTGCTGCAGCTGAAATCCAGCATCAGGCAGAAAACCGCATGGATATTCTGGAGAAATACATATTCAAGCTTCCATAAAAGATCCTTATCCTCATACTCATCGTATTTATACCTGTAATCACTGATAATCAGCGTTTCTGTTTCTCCTGAATAATCAAAGGGCCGGTCGGATACAATTATATGGCCGGTATCCTCCAGGTAACCCAGTTTTTTGTTCTCCTCCACCTTTTCCTGCCGGAATATCAGAAGGCATTCCTTAATACGTTCATGGTATTCTTCTCTGCTGATTTCATCTGACAATTTATCTTCTTCCCCCTATCTTAAAACTGGTGCTGCCCCGGGAAATCAGGTTTTCAAAGAATCTTAAAAACAGCCTTACCCCTGTGCCTGAAGCACCCTTTTGCGAAAGAGCTGTCTCTTCATCAAGCCAGGTCACCCCGGCTATGTCCAGATGTATCCAGGGTGTCTTTTCAACAAAATAGCTTAAAAAAGCGCCCGCTGTAATAGCGCCCGCTTCCCTTCCGCCATGGTTTCTGATATCGGCCACGGGACTTTCCAGCTGTTTTTTATAGATATTCCACAGGGGAAGCTGCCATATCCGCTCATTAACCTCTTCACCCGACTGTATAAAGAAATCAACCAGTTCCCTGGAATTGGTCACAGATCCTATGGCATGCCTGCCCAGAGCTATGGTACATGCCCCGGTCAGGGTGGCAATATCTGCCATAAGACAGGGATCAAGCTTCTCACCGTAGCACAGAGCGTCCATAAGGACCAGGCGTCCCTCAGCGTCAGTATCAATAACCTCCACATTAAGCCCGTTCATTGCTGTTATCACATCACCGGGCTTTAAGGCGCACCCGCTTATCATATTTTCGCAAAGGGGCAGAATGCCTGTAATATTGATTTTCAGGCCCAGCTTTGCAGCCGCCATTATGGAATAAAGCACCAGTGCTGAACCGGCCATATCATCCTTCATCCTGTACATACCCTGGCTGTCTTTAAGGGATATCCCTCCGCTGTCAAAGGTCAGGCCTTTACCTATAAGGACCACAGGCCTTTCTTCCCCTGCCCCTTTATACCTTATATCCACCAGCCTGGGCTTATTGCAGGATGCCCTGCCAACGGAATAAAGCCCGTTCATTCCCAGCTCAAGGATCTGCTTTTCATCCAGTACAGAGCATTGGACACCCTTGATTGATGTCATCTCGCAAGCCTTCTCGGCAATATGGGAGGGGGTTACTATATTGGAGGGAAGGTTGATAATATCCCTTGCCCCGTAGACCCCCCGGCTGATGATATCAGCCCGTTTCACTCCCGTTTCGGCAAGCCCCGCAACGACCTTGTCCGGTTCTATGATATTTACCTTCTCCACATGAAAGAGTTTTTTCTCTTTCAGGGTCAGGTTGTGGGAGAACTGGTAAAGCCCCAGCTTGGTACCGACAATTATTGCCTCGGTCAGGTCCTGGACAGGAATGCCCAGGGTCTTTGCGTGTATGACAGTAGAAAATTCTTTGAGCTGATGCTTTCTTATCACCCTGGCAAGCAGTGCCGATAGCTCGGAAAGCTTTACAAGGGAAAAATCTTCCCTTGAGCCCAGTCCCAGCAGGAATATCCTTTTGGGTCCGCTGTCATCACTGGTATAAGCCCAGTCTGCCTCACCGAAATTACCCCTGAAATCACCATGGATAAGCATGGGCTGTATGGTTTTGTAAAACTTGTAAAAGGGGTCTGTAATATCTATATTTTCAGTAAAAGAAGGCTTAAGGTCTGAAAAAAAAGAAATAACAAGCCCCTGGGTATCTGCTGACTCATAACTGCAGTTAATTACCCTTGATTGAATCATAATAAATCTCCTTAAATAATAATAGCAAAACTATAATCTATTTAATGGAAATTTTAACAGAAAAAAAGAAATATCTTTATCTAGAGGATAATCAGCCTGTATTTTTCTGAAAGCACCGGGTCATCGGCAGGGTTTATGATATATCTTTTCTTTTCTGTTTCAAAGAGGCCGAGTATTATTGAATTATTTTCAGTATAGCCATAACTTTTCGCCAGGCTGTAGTGCATGCCCATCATATCCCGGCCTATCTCCGAAAGCCGTATGCTGGGTGAGCTCCTTGAGGCTTCCAGCAGAACAGAAAGGGTCTTCATCGCGCCCCTGGTTATAACCGACTGGGAAACAGCCCTTGCCTGTATATCGGGAAGAGAAATTACCTCATCGGCATACCTTCTGATAAGCTCAATCTTCTCTTTGGACTTAATAAAAACTGTGATTTTTGAGTTTTCGTATATATTTTTAATGGCATAACAGGCTGTCAGAGCTCTGCTGTTAGCCCTGTCCGCAGATTCACTCTCCAATACCAGTACCTGCCTGGAATACCGGATATCCGCCCTTTCCAGCGTTTCCCTCTTATTATAGGGTCCGCTGACATGGTAGATATTGCCCCATTTAAGGTCTGAAGGCGGGAAAATAATATCCCTTTCATCTATTATGACTGCAGGTATGCCCCGGTACAGACCGGAATCATAAAGAGTCTGGAGTATCCGCCCTGCTGAGGGGGACCACCCGAATATTACCAGATGGTCTTTAAAACCTATTGTTTCAGGCTTCCGCCTGACAGCACCCTTTCTCTCAGATTTTTCAATGAGTATGGATGCTATACTTGCAGTAAAAAGGCCGATTACGCCCACTCCGAATACCATGAATACAACGGCTCCCGCCCTTCCGGCATTGGTTTTTGGTATATAGCTTTCAAAACCGCTGAATAAATAAACCAGTATACCCCACATGCAGTCCCCGTAGCTTGCGAACCTCAATTCAGGATCTGCACCGGGACTGCTGAAAATGTCAAAATAAAGGCTTTCGGTGAGATAGATATAGACGCTTCCTGCAATCCAGAGAATCACAAGGCATAAAAACAGCCTGATTATCTTTTTGAGCTGGAATACATCATAGTAATGGCTAACCCTGATGGCAAAAAGCTCTAATCCATTCATTATCAGCCCTTCTTTTCAAATTCCGGGCAGGAATAGGCAATGGTAATAAGCCGGTCTCCTTCTTTCAGCTCATGTCCGGATTCATCTTTTGCAGGATTTATATAGATCTGCCCTCCGGACATATATCCTATCAGAATAAATTCAGCCTTATCGCTCAAAACCCGTTTCATTGCACCCCTGAAGGATAAACCGCAAAAATGACGGGGAACCGGGATGATATAAATTTCGTTAGTGTCAAGGGTTGCAGATAAGAGGTGGAGATAGATGCTGGAGATGCCATGGCTTATCGCCGACTGAGCAACCAGCTTTTCCGTAATCTCTTCAACGCATATGATCTCGTCCACATGGCTGTTTTTGAAGTGTATCTTGTTCCGGGATTTCTGTAATTCAACCACCGTATGGACATCACTGTTTATGGTCTCAATAGCCAGGGCAATGATAATGCTGTATGCATCAGCATACTCTCCCCTTTCAAAATCCGAAAGGACTATGGCTGAATCGGCTGTATCGAGAGATGCCCTGCGCAGTATCTTTTCATCCGATGGGTCGCCGGAAATGATAAATACCTTCTGATACTCCTCTTCTGTGGAGGAGGGCACTGACTGGGGATCTCTGGTTATTATAACTATGGGCTTTTTGTTCCTGTGCACATTGGAATGGAGTTCCTTTATTATGGTATCTCCCTTGTCATTCCAGTTGCATATGACAATGTGGGAATTCAGACAGCTGTCCATCGCTTACCTCCTGTAATCATCCTTTTATTATAATTAATCGATGAAAATTTTCCATTTCTGCTGATTCCAGGCCCCCGCGGGGATTGATCATAGACCTGTTGCTCCTGGTATCAAAATATCCTATGGGGATAATTCTTTTTCCGGCAAATATTGTTTCCATCCTGGCCAGCAGGTCCCGGTAGGTATACTTCCATAAGTTTTGAGGTATTTCATAAAACCCGATACCTGGCCCTTCAGGATCAAGCAGTCTGCCCCATACAGGGTTTATTCCGGCTGTAATGGCAGACTGGGAAAGGAGCTTTGCAATAAGGCTGTCATTGCTGACTATCTCATCAGCATATTTTTCTATAATGCCTGTATTGTGATTATTATGCAGAAGAACCGTTATGCGCCCGTTACCGCTGAGCATCCTGGCTGTGTAGGATGCCAGCAGGAGCCTGTCATTATATTCATCCTGGCCTGAATAGATTATGATGCATTTTGAACAGTTCCTGATATCTGCTTTCAGGAGGGCATCCTCCTTGGTAAAATCCCCTGGGACATGGTAAATATGGTAAGGAAGATCCTCCCTTTCAAGGATGATATCATCTTTTTCCTCAACAATAAGAAACAGTCTTTTTTTCAATCCTTTACAGCTGTTCAGCATTAGAAGGATATTCCTGGTTGTGTCAGACCATCCCATAAAGATTATATGCTTGTTAAAGGCAATTTTCGGCGGTTTTTTCTTCATAATATTTTTGTTCTTTGACTTTTCAAAGAGTATGGCTGCAATATTTCCCGTAAAAAGCCCTATGGTGCCGACACTTATTATCATAATTAAAATTGCACCGATTTTCCCTGGAAGTGTTGCGGGTTCATAATCATCCTCAAGGCCGCTGAAGAAATAGACAAATATGCTCCATACGGATTCTCTGAGGGAACAGAAGGAATCCCTCGACTTTCCCCCGGTAATGACCCATTCGGTAAAATAAAGGTACAGGCTTCCGAAAAGAATTGCTGCTAATAACACAGCGACTATTGCCATAATCCTGTTTACCTGGAAAATGCTGTAGAACCTCCAGAACCTGAGCCTTAACTTTAGAATAAGATCTCTCATTTCAAAACAGAACCCCTGCAAGGCAATAGGTATAACCCTCCTGTGGCGATGAGGCGTTTCTTAAAAAAGATACAGGCAGATGCATTAAATTTCAATAATTAAATATACCTTTTATACTGGCATAATTAGAAAAATTATGGATAATACTCTGCTATGAAGCCGTTTTTACTATTTGCCTCTGTTCAGCCAGGCCTTGAACAGCAAGCCAGAACAGAACTGCAGTCTGAAGGCATAGGGGTCTTGGCCGAATACCCCGGCGGTTTTGAGTTCTACGGACATAATAATGCCGTCTACCGGCTGAACAACCGCTTAAAGACAGTAAGCAGGATACTGATACGCTTTGCGTCCTTTTACGCAGATTCCTTCTGGATGCTTGAAAACAGGGCAAAGAAGCTTCCCTGGGAAATATATTTCAAGGATCAGTATCCCGTTATCAGGGTTAATACCCGCTCCTCAAAGCTCTACCACAAGGATGCAGTAAAAGAAAGACTGCTTTCATCCATATTTTTTAGGCTGGGAAAAGAAATGGATCCTCTGCAGAATAAAGAACAGCTGATAGTAGTAAATATAGAGGATGACATTATGAACATCAGCATTGATACTTCGGGACAGCACCTCCACAAGAGGGGCTGGGCCCCCTGGAAGACCAGGGCTCCACTGAGGGAGACCATAGCATCTGCCATAGTCCTTTCATGCCCCGCCATAACCGGTGCAAAAAGGATTGCAGACCCCATGTGCGGTTCAGGCACCCTGCTGTTTGAAACTGCCTCCATTCTGATGAGAATGCCTCTTTTCCCTTTCAGGAGCTTCAGCTTTGAAAGCTTTCCCTCTTTCCAGGAAGAGATCTATGGCCGTGTAAAAACGGTTCTTCAGGAAGAAGTCCGCCCCCTTGATGCTGAATTGTCGGGTTATGACATAGATGAGCAAAGCATAAGGGCCTGCCATCATAATATTTCGGCCATGGGCATAGGCGGTAATTTCCTTCTTCAGAAAAGGGACTGCGAAACCATCACTCAGAAGGAACTCCAGGGTTGCGCCATAATCAGCAACCCGCCCTACGGCATAAGGCTTAAAGGGCATACTGCCCCGGAGGCCCTGGATCTACTGTATTCACTTAGAAAAAAGGGTGCTGTCCCCTGCCTCTGCCTTCTCCTTGACCCTTCTGCACCCCTGTCCAAAAACAGATTCAGCATAAAATTCAGGGTAAAAAACGGCAATATCCCTGTCTACTGCATCTCCTTCTAACCGAATCATAGACGAAGCAAAAGCGAAGCAACGAAGCAAAA
>CAYSKJ010000135.1:6484-8758 GCA_964431655.1 uncultured bacterium
GCATCTCCTTCTAACCGAATCATAGACGAAGCAAAAGCGAAGCAACGAAGCAAAAGGGAGAAGCAAAAGGGACGGTTCTTTTTGCTTCAAAACCACCAATTGCCGAATATATCCGCCTTTTTCCCGAAGCAAAAGGGACGGTTCTTTTTGCTTCACGGGAATCAAATCGAATATAAGGTAACTCAGTATGCTGTTATCAGGCATAATTTTACCACTGACATCAGATAAATATCCGCTTTTTAGAAATGTCTTGACTTGAAAATGCAATTCAATTTAATAATTAATCAAATACAATGTGTGTATTGAGGCTTTATTGTTTATTATCTGGAAAACAACCCTTTACAGGAGATAAATATGGGCAAGGATAACCAGGCTTCTCAGGACAGCAGGGTCTCTGCAGAAGCCATAATGGAAGACATAAAAAAAAGTATCAGAGAACGTATTATAACCAGTACTTCCGCTGATGCGGATATTTTAAGAGAAATTGACGATACCTTCCGCCATGCTGTAAGCCTTGAAAACACCGATAATCTCTTTCTGTCCCGATATATGAGATACAATGAGGACTGGTGCATAGACAAGCCCTTTATACATACCTCGCACAGGCGATTCATAGGCCCTGTAATCGTGTTTATAAAGAAAATTTTAATTACCCCGCTCACAAGATGGCTTTTTCTCTATACAAGCGAAAGATTCAAAAGACAGCAGAGAAACAATGAAATACTTCTGGCTTATGCAGAATCCCTGACAATAAAACATTTCGAGCTTTCCCAAAGGGTCCGGGAGCTTGAAAAAAGGCTTGAGACCTTTAATAAAGGGCCTTCTGAGATCATGATAGAACAGGAGAGGAAAGATACTCCATGAAAATTTACCTGGTAGTCCACCGCTATGGAAGGGATATAGCAGGGGGCTCAGAATTTCAGTGCAGGGAATTTGCCCTGCGGCTTTCGGATGACAATGAGGTTACTGTCCTTACCAGCTGTGCAAAGGATTATATTACCTGGGCCAATGATTACCCCCCGGGAGAAGAAACGGACGGAAATATTAAGGTCAGACGCTTTTTAACATCCAGAAAGCGTAATCCTGGTGAATTTGCCGTCCACAGTTCTCAGGTATTCACCGGCATGGCAAGCGAGGCCATGGAAAATAAGTGGTTTGAGCTGAACGGTCCCTGTATGCCGGATCTTCTGAATTTTATTAAGGATAATGCCAATATACCTGATATTTTTCTATTTTTTTCCTACAGGTATTACCAATCTTTTTTTGGCTTGCCTCTGGTCAGTAAAAAATCAGTGCTTGTTCCCACAGCAGAGGAAGATCCAGCGATAAGACTCAAAGTATTGAAGAATTATTTCCGGCTTCCAGTGGCAATAGTGTACGAATCTATTGAAGAGAGGGAGCTTATCAAAAAGATTACCGGGGGTTATACTCCTCCAGGCCAGATCACCGGTTGCGGGATCCCGGAACCCGGACAGGTATCAAAGGACTGCCCCTTTGAAAAAAATATGATTCCCAGGCGCTTTTTTCTCTATCTGGGAAGGGTTGACCCAAATAAGGGATGCCGTCAGATGTTTGATTATTATACCAGTTATGCACAGGAGTGTGCAGAAGAATCCCTTCCCCTGATAATCGCGGGAAAGTCTGTTATGCCAGTACCGGAACATCCGGGCATTAGATATCTGGGATATATTTCCGATGGACAGCGGGAATGGCTCTTGAGCAAAGCAGAAGCACTCATTATGCCTTCTTTTTATGAAAGCCTGAGCCTGGTAATACTTGAAAGCTGGAATTACCGGCGCCCTGTTCTGGTCAATGCCAGCTGTAAAGTCCTGAAGGGCCAGGCCAGGCGTTCGGACGGAGGGCTTTATTATGAAAATTACATGGATTTTGCCGAATGTCTCAAGTGGTTTGCCAATAATCCCGAAACTGCATCCATACTGGGAGAACAGGGTTTTGAATATGTAGAAAGAGAATACCGCTGGCCTGCAGTCATGAAAAGATTGAAAAAAACCCTTGAAACAGCCCTGGAAAAATAAAACTCATTAAAAATAAAAAGGCGGGAGGATCTGCGCTCCCGCCTTTTTTATTCATTAAAATTTATTATCTCACATAAGGAAACACGAAAAAGGGTATCCCCTCATAGGTCCACTGGGGAAGCTCCATAACCGCATCTCTCTCAATTTCGCTGATGGTATAGAGATGGCCCCCCCGGACATGGTTGAAGAAACGGAAAACAGCTATGCTGTCCTGGGCCTGGTCTTCATGGACATAGAA
>CAYSKJ010000136.1:0-8670 GCA_964431655.1 uncultured bacterium
CATACTGCAAAATCAATCCTGCCGGAAGCAAACCTGTATGAGCTAAACCACTACTACCATGACCCTCACACCCTGTGGTGCAAAAATACTCCCCGGTATGCGGACAAATACCTTCATGTTGAAAGCGACCCATCCCTTCTTATACAATTTGATCTGAAAAAAAGGGAAGAATATATAAACAGGCTTCTGGATGATATAAAACAAATATAGGATCTGTTAATTGGCTGAATCTATGAATAATGGTCTTGAAAGGCTTCTGGAAATACTGGCAAATATTTCCCGGGGTAAATACAGCGACGATATAATAGAACTGACTGATGATTCTTTTCCCGGGCATATTAGGGTAATCAGCGAGGCTGTCGGATTAATGATGGTAAAGATTGAAGCCAGGGAATACCAGCTTTCCCTTATGGTTGAAGAGCTGAAGGAACTTAATCAGAAGCTTGAAAAGAATACCCTGGATACCCTTTCAACCATAGCTGCTATTCTTGCCGCCAGGGATGTATATACAGAAGGACATACCGAGAGGGTTGCTTTGCTGGCTGAAAGGATTGCAAGGCATATGCAGCTGGATGAAAATGAAACGGAGAAAATCAGGATTGGAGGTCTGCTCCATGATATTGGGAAAATAGGGTTTCCTGATATTCTTTTCCAGGAACACGAAGGCAAAAACCCGCCTCATCTTGTTAAAGAGATCATGTCCCATCCTGAAAAGGGCTATATGATACTCAAAAACCTGAACTTTCTTGGAGATGCCCTGGAATACGTATACTGTCACCATGAAAGGATTGACGGCAAGGGTTATCCGAGAGGTCTTAACGGGGATCAGATACCCCTGGGAGCAAAGATTATTGCTGTTTCCGACGCCTATGATGCCATGACCACTGCAAGACCCTATCAGAAAGAAATGACAAGGGGTGAAGCGCTTAAAATACTGAATACTCTGTCAGGGAAGAAGTGGGATCCTTACTGCGTTTCAGCCCTGGTTGCAGTGACAGAATAGCAGTTTATACAAGGTAATGCCAGGATTTATATCAGAAGGTTTTCTTCATGGCAATTGGTATCCTCCTGCCGTAGCCGAAAGCGTTTGAAGATATCTTAAGTCCCAGGGGGGCCTGCTGTCTCTTGAATTCGGCCCTTTCAAAGAGCTGAAGGAATCTGTGAATGGCTTTTTCAGGTATTCCTGATTCAGATAAATCCTTTATTCCCTTACTCTTTTCTACTATCATTTCTATAAGGTAATCCAGCTGGCCATAGGGCGGAAGTTCGTCTGAATCCTTCTGTCCAGGCTTTAATTCGGCTGATGGAGGTTTTGTTATTATATTCTCCGGTATAATGATTTTATCCTTATTTATATATCCTGCTATGCTGTAGATATCTGTTTTTGTAACATCGCTTAAAACAGCAAGGCCTCCGGCCATGTCACCGTAAAGGGTGCTGTAGCCTGTGGAGAATTCGGATTTGTTTCCTGTGGTAAGGACAAGCATGCTGTTCCGGTTTGAGACTGCCATCAGAATATTCCCCCGGATGCGGGCCTGAATATTCTGATAGGTTATGTCCAGCTCATAGGGCAGATAATTTTCCAGAATTTCTTTATAGGAATGGTAAACCTTGCTTATTGGTATTATTTTGAATTCTATCCCGAGGTTTTCTGCAAGTTCTTCTGCATCATAAAGGCTTTCTCTGGAAGAGAAATCAGAAGGCATGGATATACCAAGCACATTTTCAGAGCCCACGGCTTTTGCTGCAATATAGGCCACCAGGGCTGAATCAATACCCCCGGAAAGGCCTAAAACTGATTTCTTGAAACCTGTTTTGGCCATATAATCCTTTACGCCAAGGAATAAGGCCTGCAGAATTGATTCCTCCTGACCCAAATCAGTGCAGCAGACCTTTGATGTCAGATTCCGGATGTCTGTGTCATAATAGCCAAGATCTTCCCTGAATCCATCAAGCTGAAGAATTAAACCCTTTTCCGGGTGGTGGACCATGGAGAAACCGTCAAATATAAGGCTGTCATTGGCTCCTACAGTATTTACATAAAGGACGGGGGTTTTTTTATCCATGGATAGGTTTCTCAGCATATTCTTCCTTTTAGAGAGTTTTCCCTTTGTAAAGGGTGAAGCGGAGATGTTAACGAGAAGGTCTATCCCCTCTCGGCATAGTTCTTTTACGGGGTCATGGCTGTACCTTTGTGATAAATCATGGTCATAGGTCCATATATCTTCGCATATGGTTATTCCAAGTCTGATATTATCGAATATCACGGGTCTGTTGCCTGATGACGGCTCAAAATACCTTCTTTCATCAAAAACATCATATTCGGGCAGGAGGCTTTTATGCCTGACTGCTGATATATTCCGGTCATAAATCAGAAAGGCGGTATTATAAAGGTGGATATCCCTGTGTATAGAACCTATAATAATGCCGATATCGCCCGGCGCTCGGGAAGTAAACTCATAAAATGCATCCAGGCATGAAGAGATGAAATCATTCCTTAAGAGCAGATCTCTGGGGGGATAGCCGCAGAAGCAAAGCTCAGGAAAGACAATCAGACGGGCTCCTGCTTCTTTTGCCTTGCAGATGCAGGACAGAATTTTCAAGGAATTTCCTTCAAAATCATTTATTACTGAATTTATTTGGGCCAAGGCTATTTTCATTTTGCAAACCTTAATGATTTATTATATCAATTTACATTAATTATGTATTATAATAAATCAAACATTTTTTCCTTTTATGATGTAGTTAAAAGATCATTAATCATAGAAGCAGGATTGTGAAATGCTCGATAAAATAGTGATAAAAGGTGCAAGAGAGCATAATTTAAAAAATTTTGACCTTGAGATACCAAAGAACAGGCTTATTGTAATAACCGGGCTCTCAGGATCCGGAAAAAGCACCCTGGCTTTTGACACCCTTTATGCGGAAGGGCAGAGAAGGTATGTGGAGAGCTTGAGTGCATACGCAAGGCAGTTCCTGAATCAGATGGATAAACCTGACATTGACAGCATAGAAGGTCTCAGTCCAAGCATTGCAATTGAGCAGAAGACTGTTTCAAAAAATCCCAGGTCTACAGTGGGCACCATAACTGAAATCTACGATTACCTAAGGCTCCTGTATTCAAAGGCCTCGGATGTTTTCTGCCCATCCTGCGGTAAAAGGATACAGGCACGAACAGTTCAGGATATATCATCGGAAATACTGAGCAGGTACAATTCCAGGAAAATTAAGATATATGCTCCTGTAATCCGGGGCAAAAAAGGAGAATTCAAAAATGAATTCATAAGGCTTCTTTCCGCAGGGTTTTCTCTGGTGAAGGTTGACCAGACAGAATACTACCTTGATGAGCAGATTGTGCTGGACAAAAACAAAAAGCACGATATTGACCTGCTGGTAGACAGGCTTGCTGTAAACCTGGAAAGAAAACAGAGGATAATTGAGGCATGCGAGCTGGCAGGCTCACTTGGGCACGGAATAATAAAAATCATCCATGAAGATACAGAAGAGCTTTTTTCCCAGAGCTTTTCATGCATTGACTGCAATATAGGCATACCTGACCTGAACCCGAGGGTATTCTCCTTCAACAGCCCTTATGGAGCCTGTCCCGAATGTCACGGCCTGGGCTATACCGCATCTATTGACCCTGACCTTGTAATACCGGACCGGACACTAAGCCTTAAGGAGGGAGCAATTAAACCATTCCGAAGGACCGAGGGTATATTCTATTCCAGTATCCTCAGGTCACTGTCAAAACATATTGGATTTTCACTTTCCGAGAGTTTTGACCGGCTGTCGGAATCACAGCAGGAAACCATCCTCTATGGAACCGGTTCCCGTGATATTAATATCGAATACCAGGGAGCCAACTCAGTCTATATTACCAATAAACCCTTTGAGGGTATTATAAACAATCTTCAAAGGCGCTACATGGAAACAGACTCGGATTATATAAAAAAAGAGATAGAGAATTATATGAAGAAAAGTCCCTGCAGAAATTGCGGAGGGCAGAGGCTCAAAAAGGAAGCTCTGTCCTGCAGAGTATTCGGTTTGAACATACACGAAATCTGCAGTCTGTCCATAGACAGCATCCATAAGATGTTCAGCGAAAATGAATTTGAGGGAGAAAAGCATTTAATAAGTGAAAAGATAGTCAAGGAGATAAAAAACAGGCTTGGATTTCTGAAGCAGGTCGGCCTTGATTACCTGACCCTTAACCGGGAGGCTGCTACTCTTTCAGGGGGAGAGGGCCAGAGAATAAGGCTCGCTACCCAGATTGGCTCCGGGCTTACCGGGGTACTTTATATTCTTGATGAGCCGAGCATAGGGCTTCACAAGAGGGATACAGAGAGACTCTTTGCTACCCTGAAGGAATTGAGAGATGTTGGCAATACAGTAGTAATAGTTGAGCATGATGATCTGATAATAAAGGGCTCGGATCACGTGGTAGACCTTGGACCCAAGGCAGGCAAGGACGGAGGGCATATCATATATTCAGGAGAGCCTTCAGGGCTCTTAAAGGACCAGGGACTTACGGGCCAGTATATCAGCGGCAGGAAACAGATAGCCCTCCCCAGGAAATACCGCAGGCAGAAAAAGGGCTTGAATCTCACGGTTAACGGTGCCAGGCAGAACAATCTGAAAGATATAAGTGTCGATATACCCCTGGGTCTCCTGGTATGTATAACCGGTGTATCCGGTTCGGGTAAAAGCACTCTTCTGGAGGATATAATATACCGTTACCTTATGAAGAGCATTTACAATTCCAGGGAGAGCATAGGGAAATGTGACGGGATTAAGGGGGCTGAGAATATTGAAAGGGTTATCAACATTGACCAGAGTCCCATCGGCAGGACTCCCCGATCCAACCCTATTACTTATATAGAGGCATTTTCAGCGGTCAGACAGCTGTTTTCATCAGTTCCGGCATCCAGAGAAAGGGGTTACAGGCCAGGTCGGTTCTCCTTCAATGTGAAGGGCGGGCGATGTGAAAAATGCCAGGGTGCGGGCAGGGTAAAAATAGAAATGCATTTTTTGCCCGATGTCTTTATTACCTGCTCCCAGTGCAACGGCAGGCGCTATAATTCAGAGACGCTGGATATCCGGTACAAGGGCAAAAACATATCCGAGGTGCTGGATATGACAGTTGAAGAAGCCCTTACCTTTTTTGAGAATATCCCTCACCTTAAAAGGAAGCTTTCCCTCCTTAATAAAGTAGGGCTGGATTATATTACCCTGGGTCAGCCTGCCACCACTCTTTCAGGCGGAGAAGCCCAGAGGCTCAAATTGACCAAAGAGCTCTCCAAGACCCCGAAGGGGCATACCTTCTATATACTTGATGAACCTACCATAGGCCTTCACCCATACGATATAAACAAACTTCTTCTTGTCCTCCAGAAGCTGGTTGATAAGGGCAATACTGTGGTAATAATAGAGCATAACATGGATATCATCAAAAATGCTGATTATATAATTGACCTTGGCCCGGAAGGAGGAAACAGGGGAGGGCATCTCATTGCCAAGGGCACCCCTGCCGATGTTGCGAGGGAGGAAAAATCGTATACAGGGCGTTTTTTAAAAGAATTATTGAAAAAAGATAAATAAATCTGTTGACAAATACTAATTAGTATTGTAAGCATACTGACCAGTCAGGAAAATACTGACTGGTCATTTTAATTTAAAAGGAGTCCCGTTATGGAAAAACCCAATAGAAGGGAGAGAGAAAAGATAGCCAGAAAGAACGATATAATGACAGCAGCCTGCCAGGTCTTTGCCCAGAAGGGCTATTACCGCGCTACCCTTGATGAGATTGCTGAAAAGGCTGAATTCAGTAAGGCAACTATTTATGCCTATTTCAAGAACAAGGCTGATTTATTCTTCAGGCTTATAATTGACGGTTTAAGTGAGCTGACCCAGCTTGTTGAGAATACAATGAAAGATAAAACTGATTTTAAGACCCTGCTGAAGAATATAGTCCATGAAATATTTGATTATCTGGATAAAAATCGGGATTTTTTTACCCTGCTTTATGAGCAGAGAATTGAACTTCACCGTGAAATAAGCAGTATCGAAAATAACGGGAGTTATGAAGAGGAGTTTCAAAGTACTGCTCAAAAGCTGGATGATTCCTTTGAAAGGCTTTTCCAGAAAGCTGCTGAAAATAAGCAGATAGACGGGAATATACCTCCCCGGCTGCTTACATCCATAATGCTGGGTTCTATATTTGGGATTATACGGGTATGGCTGGAGCGTATGCCCCATGAGCCTTTGGCTGATAAAACAGATATAATTATTAAAGTATTCTGGGAAGGAGCTGGTGTTTAATAAATGAAACTTAAAAGACTGCTCTTAATTACTCTTTCCATCTTTCTCCTGGGAAATACTGCCTTCAGTGAGGCCATAAGCCTGACTATGGATGATTGTATTGCTCTGGCTCTTGAAAAAAACAAAAACCTTCTCGTGGTAAGACAGGAGATAGATTATGCCAGGGCACAGGTCGATGAAGCATATGGCGCTGCCTTTCCCGTGTTAAAAATAAATGCCGGTTCCAGACATCAGGACAAAGTTAGAACGATGATGATTCCCACAGAAGACGGCGTAATTACCATTCCTACGGGGAAAAAGGATACCTATTTCGGCAATATCAGCATTGCCCAGCCCATATGGGTTGGCGGCAAGGTTGGAGCAGCATTAGAGGGCGCAAAACTCTATGAGAAATATATTGCGCATACCTTTGAAAATACGAGACAGGAGATAGTATACGGGACTAAAATATCCTTTTACAGTGTAATGCTTGCCCAGGCCATGGAAGATATTACCCATAAGGCACTGATGCAGGCCGAAGCCCATTTTGAGCAGGTTAAGAAGCTGTTCGATCAGGGAATGGCATCAAGATTTGACCTTCTAAGATCTGAGGTCGCAGTATCCAACCTAAAGCCCGCCTATATCGAAGCAAAAAACGCTTATCAGCTGTCCCTTCTCAGATTAAAGAGCTTTATAGGAATGCCTTCGGAAACAGAGCTGGCCCTTGAGGGAGAGCTAACCTATGTTCCGGAGGAAATGCAGTATGATCAGGGGCTGAAAATAGCCCTGGAAAAAAGGGAGGATCTCAGGGCCCTGGATGTCCAGATTAATATGAACAGGACCATACAAAGGATAAATAAAGCTGATTATTATCCTTCCTTATTCTTTAATGCTGACTACAGTGCTTCCAGGGATAAGTCAGCGACCAGTAATATCTACGGGGAACTTAGTGCAAGCTTTATTCTTAGCTGGAGCTTTGATTTCGGTATAAAGGGTGTGGTAAAACAGTCGGATATAAGGATTAAACAGACAATATTCCGGAAGGAACAGCTTATAACCGATATAGAGTATGAAGTGAAGCAGGCCTTTATGAACCTGAAAGAGGCTGAAGCAATTATAATGTCACAGAAAAGGGTTATCTCCATGGCTGAGGAATCACTGAATATTGCCCAAGTGAGATTTCAGAGCGGAACAGGTACCCATATGGAAGTGACTGATGCTCAGTTTTCCCTCAATATGGCAAGAACTAACTATATTCAGGCATTATACGGTTATATGACTGCAAAAACCACCATTGAGAAAGTAATAGGTCTATTATAGATAAGGAGAAGTTACAATGAATGTACTTAAGGTCAATTTAACTATTACGGCTCTGTTTTTAACAGCAGTGTCTTTTCTGGCATCCTGTGATTCCAAGAATGAGGAAGGTATATATGCCCAGCAGTCTATAGAGGAGAGGGCTGTCCCGGTCAGAATTACCGAGGTCTTTCCTCAGGAGTTTTCAAGGGAGCTGAACTATAATGCAACCCTGGAGGGAGCTTTTCAGTCAGAAGCGCGGAGCAATGTGGACGGCGTACTGAAAAAACTGCATGTGCAGGTAGGCCAGTATGTCAAAAAGGATTCATTAATTGCCTCCTTTGATGAAGACCTTCCTGCTTCAGGGTTTATTCAGGCCAAGTCCTCCTTTGAGATTGCAGGGTCGACCTATAAAAGGATGAAGAATCTGTATGAGGCCGGGGGAGTATCAAGACACCAGCTTGACGAGGCGGAGACCCAGTATAATATATCCCGGGCCAATTATGATTCGGCATTAAAAAACGTCAATATTCTTGCACCCATAAGCGGTACGGTCTCTAATATAGGTTTCAGGAGCGGGGACAATGTGAATAAGGGTATGCCAGTTGCAACAATAGCAGATCTTTCAAAACTTAATGCAAGGATATATGTAAATGAAAAGGATATAAGCGGATTCTATAAGGGTCTGGAAGTGGAAGTAGTCTCCGGCAGGAAAAATTTTACAGCCAAAGGCAGTGTCCAAAGGGTTGCAATGGCAGCGAATCCCCAGAGAAGAGCCTTTGAGGTTGAGATTGTAATGGATAATGCTGAAAGCAAGTTCAGGCCGGGTATGATTGTGGATATAAATGCATATATAAACAGGAAGGAAGAAGCCATAGTCATTCCAAGGCTCATAATCCAGATGGATTCAGAGGGAGAGTATGTCTATATTGTAAAGGGAAAAAGGGCTCAAAAGAGCTATTTAGTCACCGGGATGGAATCCGGGGGGCTTATTCATGTTGAAAAGGGACTGGCTCCCGGTGATATGCTTGTCACAGAAGGCCAGTTTTCATTGGAGGAAGATCTTCAGGTTGC
>CAYSKJ010000137.1:0-3869 GCA_964431655.1 uncultured bacterium
AGCTATACTGTTACCGACGGTGATTACCTTGTTATAAGGGCATCCCTGGGATCCCTGCTTTCATCAGTACAGCAGCCTAATAATTTCCTGAATACAAGGGTTATGGCAGGCAGTTATGAAAGGAATAATGAAAACTTTTTTAATATGAGAGGCTCCGGCGGGACCAGCCAGCAGCCTCTGGGAACAGATCCCAGCTACTTCGGATTAAGAAGGGCTCTCTGGCTAAGCTCCGACAGTGCCTACAAGCAGGCTGCAGAGCTCTATGAGAGTAAAATATCGGCAATAGGACAGCAGAACCTGCCGGAAGAAATAGCCAGCCTTCCGGATTATACAAAAAGGGAAAAGACAACCCTTGTCCTTCCTTCGGGCAGGTTTGAACCAGACAGGGAAAAGTGGGAAAACACTGCAAGGGAAGTATCCTCCATTTTCCTTGATTATCCGGAAATCTACAGCTCCGGTGTATCGGTATATCTTTACAGCGCTGATATCTTCTTTTATGATGCTGAAGGGACCATGACCAGGGTGCCCTACAATTTTGCGGCTGTATATGCCGATGCATCTACCCAGGCTGATGACGGTGAGCCCATATTTGACTGTCTGACCTATTTCGGGACCGACCCGGGAGATCTTCCGGATATGGAAAGCCTCAAAAAGGATGTAAAGCTCCTGGCGGACCGAACACTGCTTTTAAAGAATGCGGGTGTTTTTGATGACTCCTACATGGGGCCGGTGCTGTTTGAAGGCAATGCAGTGGGCGAAGTCATTGCCCAGGGCCTCTTTCCTGCCAATTCAGGGCTTAATGCCATGAGGGACCTGATCTACAGCGACAGCAGCATAGCATCCTATGTATCCAGCATGATAGGCCAGAATTTTGAGGATATGCTGGAAAAGAGGCTTATGGCGAAGGCTTTCAGCATAAAGGCAGTGCCAGCACTGAAGGAATACAATGGCAAAAAGCTTATAGGGAGCTTTAAAATTGATTCTGAGGGTGTGATACCTGCTGAGGAGCTGGTTTTAGTGGAAAAGGGGATAGTAAAGACCCTCCTTAACGGCAGGACCCCCACGGCTAAAATAAGCCAGAGCAATGGGCACAACAGGCTTGCCATGTCTATGAGCCGTACCGAAAGCCAGATAGGCCCCGGTGTTATTATAATGGAAGCTGAAGAAAAAGGGCAAAGTATGGATGACCTTAAAAATATGCTCATGGAAACAGCAAAGGATGAGGGCCTTGAGTTCGGAATACTTGTAAGGAAGATTCTGCCTCCCACCGCAAACATAAATAAAGAAGCAGACCCGCTGGCCATGATGTATTCCATGTCAAGGGGCTCTTCTGGCATGTCCAGGCCCTCCATAAAGCCCCTGTATGTGCATAAGGTGTATGTGGAAGACGGCAGGGAAGAGCTTGTCAGGTCAGCAGACCTGCAGAGTCTTTCATCCAGGGCTTTCCGTGATATTATAGGATGGTCGGATAATATGACAGCCTATAATACAGTGATAGTGGATACTGCATCCAGCATGGGATTCGGAAACTATATGTTATTTTTCGGCGGTTCAGTCTGGCCTGTGAGCGGGCTTATGTCTTCCTTTATAGTTCCTGATGCCCTTCTGTTTGAGAGCCTGGAGCTTAAGAAGGAGAAGAGGGCTGTTACAGAAAAGCCCCCGGCCATAGAAAACCCCCTGAAAAAGTAAATAACCGGTGGAGCAAAAAGGACGAAGCAAAAGGGACGGTTCTTTTTGCTTCACCGGATTTGTCCGCCAGTTAAAAGGAACAGGGATATCTGAATTTATATTGAAAAAAACGGGCGGTTGAGGTATATCGCTAAAACATTGATGATTAAGGATGTCAGTCATTATGGCAGTAAAAGCTGTTAAAACCTTGAAAAACCTGTTATTTCTTACATTACCCTCTTTATTGATATTGTTCTTAATCCTTGAATTATTTTTTCGCTTTGTAATTCCTTCAACAAATCCGCCAAGGGGTTATTTTGACGAGGAAGAGAAAATATTTCACCTCAGCAGAAACCCAAAGACAGGTATTTGCACCATAGGCAGGCTCGCCACCCTAAGGGCAGAATGGAATGTCAACAACATGGGATGGAACTTTCCAGTTGATTATGAAACAGAAAGGGAAGGCAGGCTCATTGCAGTTATTGGTGATTCCTTTATAGAAGCGCTGGAGGTAGATTCGGATAAAAAGTACCCTTTCCTCCTGAGGCAGAAACTTTTGCCCCAATATGATGTTTATGCCTTTGGCAGGGGAGGTTCGCCCTTATCCCAGTATCTGCATATAAGCAGGTATGTAGCCAGGCACTTTGACCCTGAAATAATGATATTCAATATTTGTTATAATGACTTTGTTGAAAGTGTCCGTGAGCTTCACCCTATAAAAAGCTACTACATGCAGTTATCAATAAGGGACGGTATTATAACGGAAATAGAACCTTCTCCTGATTATACCCATTACCAGTACAGGCCGATGATAAAGCTTGTATTTGAAAACAGCGCTGTTGCAAGGTATTTCTTTTCCAATTTACGAATAAAGGCCCTGGGCAGGTCAGATAAAAATGACAGGTCTGAAATAGAAGGTAATATTTTTTTCAAAAAGGCTGAGGAGAACAGGGACATGTTAAGACTGGCCGCCAGCTATATAGTCAGCAGTATAGTGAAAGAGAATCCCGGCAGGAGAATAATACTGATAATGGATGCCCCGCGTGAAGCCATATATAATGACTGCGTGGAAGACAGCAGGATCCGATGGCTGAATGAAATGACTGCAGAGATATGCCTGAACCACGGCGCGGAGTTCATTGATCTGACCGTACCTATGCTGGCGGATTACAGGAAGAACCATAGAAAATTCAACAGCGAAATCAATTTCCATTACGATGAATACGGCCACTTTTTTGTTTCGGAAATACTTTATCATTATTTGCTTAATGACAAGCCTGACCATGCGGAAAAAGCCCTGCATCATGCTTTGGAAACGACTCAGCAGTAATAAAAAGAGAAAAACATGAAACTTCGGGACGATATCACAAACAGTATTTCTCATGTTCTTTCCGGTTTCCCGCAGGTGAGAAGGGCTGCTGCATACCTTTCCCGGTCGCCTGATGATTCTTATACCATTCAGATCGTGCTTTTTGGGTGCGGTATATCCGAATGTCTTATAAAGAGTATTATCCGTGTCTTTAAGGAGAATCATGCCGGCTTTGCCCTCAATATCTCTGTTCGTAAAGATACAGCCGACACGGGACTTATAGACCATATCCACCGCCAGGGCATATATATCTACCAGCGGGATAAAGCATGAATCTAAAACAATCAGGGTTTCAGCTTGTTATAGATTGCAGTAAGGCACAATGAGGAACATAAAATGTTTTTTAAACTGCTTCTTCTTTTTTCAGTAATTCCCCTGGCAGAGCTTGCCATTCTTATTGAAATAGGTAAAAAAATAGGAGTGCTTTATACTGTAATTCTGGTTATAATTACCGGTGCAGCAGGGGCTTTCCTTGCAAGGCATCAGGGTTTTCTTGTTATGAGAAAAATCAGGGATGATCTTGAGATGGGAAAGATTCCTGCAGATGAGATGATACAGGGACTGCTTATCCTGGCTGGGGGGCTTATGCTCCTTACTCCAGGTATTATAACAGATATTGCAGGTTTTACCATGATATTGCCCTTTACAAGAGCGCTCTATGCGCGATTTTTAAAAAAAAGGTTTTCCCTTCATATCCATGATGGATTTCATCCCGGTGGTTCCGAATGCAGAACAGCAGAGGATGGCGGATTTGTTTATGAAGGCTCTGCAACGGAATTTACAGGAGATGAGGAGGAGTAGTGAAGCAAAAAGAACCGTCCCTTTTGCTTCG
>CAYSKJ010000137.1:3969-8656 GCA_964431655.1 uncultured bacterium
CGTCCCTTTTGCTTCGCTTTATTTGAGGAGAAGGAAGAAATACTCAGTATTGCCGTTTTTTCCCTTTATTGCACTTTTTTCAATGAGCCTGACCTCAAAGCTCTGCTCCAGGAGGTTATTCAATGATTCAAGAATGGCAGGATGGTATTTCATGGGAAGAAGGCCGCTGGAGGAGATATACCTTCTTTCGGATTCAAATTGCGGTTTTACCAGTATTATCATAGTCCCGCCTGCCTTTACAAGGCCGGCAATGGAAGAGATGGCTTTTTTAATAGAGATGAAGGAGAGATCAGCGACGGCAAAGTCCATTTCTTCCGGCAGTGAAGCCACATTTCTGATGTCGGTATTTTCCATGAGAATTATGCGGGGATCCTTCCTTAAGGATTCATGAAGCTGATTACTGCCGGTGTCCACACAGTAAAGTTTTCTGACGCCCTCTTTAAGCAAAACATCGCTGAAGCCTCCTGTGGATGAGCCTGCATCAAGACCTCTAAGACCCCGGAAGGAAAGGCCGGCAGTTCTTATGAAATGATACAGTTTTCTGCCGGAACGGGATACAAAGGCCGGGGTGTCCATGGCAGATACATCGGAGGCTTCATCCACCTTTTTGCCGGGAGAGTCTATTATTCTGCCGTTTACAGTTACCCTGCCTTCAAGAATCATGTCCCTGGCCTGCACCCTGGAAGGGGCAAGGCCCTTACTGAAAAGAAGGGCATCAAGCCTTACTGCCATTATGCTACTATGGGTATATCTTCAAAAAGGATATAGGGTACAGAGCTTGAATCCAGGTCTGTCAGCTCCCGGGATACAGCCTTTACTTTGTTAAAATCTTCGTAGATATTTCCCGATACCATGGCTCCGTCTATCATAGATGTTATTTTGCCGTCTTCAACAAGAAAGCCAAGGCTTATGCCCATAGAGTACTGACCCTGGACTATGTTTCCGCTGTGAGCGCCTATTACGCCCTCTATGAGTATGGCTTTATCCTGGGAGAATAGTTCTTTCTTTGCAGTACTGCCCCCTTCAAAGCTTATTTTCGACAGGGACGGGGAAACCGGGCTGTCTATGGAAGCTGACCAGAATCCGGATTTAAAGCCGTTACCTGTTGATTTTTGCCCTGTTTTTGAAGCTGTATATAGATCAAAGATAAAGCCCTTGAAAACACCCCGGTCAAACAATGTTTTGCTTGCTGTGGGGCTTGCCTCGTCGTCAAAGGGTACTCCTTCATTGTCTTCCCTGATAGTCAGCAGTTCAGAGAATACTTTACTGCCGGTCTTGTCCTTAAGAGGAGTGAGGCCATAGAGCAGATTGGTCCCGCTTATTGCTGCATTTATCCTCCATACAAGGCTCCAGATGGCATTGGGTGCAAAAATGACCCTGTAATTTCCTGAAGGTATGCTTTTTCTGGTCAGGGAAGCGAGGTAAAGCTCTTTCAGCTCTGATATGTAATCTGGCGGGAAATCCTGCAGGTTTTCTGATGAAAGACTGCGGGATATCTTATCATTGGTCCCCTTAAGGCTTATGGAGTAGGACTGGCGGATCTTTGCCGTATTGAAGCTGTTATTAAAACCGGAGCTGTTGAACATTGCTTTCCCTGTATTGGACTGGGAAATACCAGCGCTGATCTCCGAGGATGGAATTACCCCGGCAAGCTGTTCTGCCGGGGCGGAAAGCCTTTTATACAGCAGGTCCGATGAGAATTCAAGGGGCTTTTTTTCAGGGGATTTCACCGGGACTGCCGGGAAGTCAAAATCAACCTCGGTGCCATATTCCATTATGTCTTTCAGATTTTCAGCTATGATGGAAGGATCCTGTTTTTCATCCAGGGTAGTAATGGTCATTCTCCCGTCTTTTATCAGTCTTATGCAGTACTGCGAGGTATTGGAACGGTATGTCCTTTCCAGGTTATTATTGGTTTTCCTGAGCAATATGGTGTCAGTATCAAGCCTTAATATTTCGTACCTGGCTTTAAGATTTCTGCATGCATCTATTATCCTTTCCATTATAATTTCCCTCCTATTCCTACATTGTCAATCCTCACATGAGCTGAACCTGTGGCTGATTTGCTGATGAGCTGGCCGTCCTTTCCGCACCCTCCTCTCTTGTCAAACTCGAAATCATCTGCTATCTGCCTTATGTTCATGAGAGTGGAAAATAATTCCCCTGATATATTGATATCCTTTACAATTTCCTTCTTCCTGCCGTTCTTTATTCTGTAGCCGTACTGGGCACCGAATGTAAAATGATTGCCCACGGTCTGGCCTCCCTTGGCATTGAGCAGGTAATACCCGTCATCCATTGTGTCAAATATCTCTGAAGCCGTATTTGTGCCCTTATCTATGTAGATATTTGACATCCTTATTATGGGAGGGTACTCATAGTTTTTTGCCCTGCAGTGACCTGTCAGAGCCTGGCCGAAATAAGAGGCGGAGTCCCTGTCGTTGAGGTAGCTGTTTATTATGCCGTTCTTTATGATATAGGTCTTTTTGCCTGGTATCCCTTCATCGTCGTATTTGTAGTAGCCGGGCACCCCCTTTATGGAAGGATCGTCAATGACGCTCAGATGGGCTGGACCGATAGGCTTTCCTATTTTCAGGTTTTTCTTCAGGTCATCGCTGTAGTAAATGTGCTCAGCCTCGGAAAGGTGGCCGAAGGCTTCATGGATGAATACCCCTGCCAGCTGTGGGTTCAGTATAACATTGAATCTCCCTCCGGGTATGGGTACCGCCCCTTTTAACTCTGAAAGATCGGATACATAGTTCTCCAGTACATCATGCATGCCAACCATGCTCATATAATTATCATTGCCTCCAAGGGTTACGGATAGATTCTGCATATCCCCCAGATCAGTCTTTATGTAGACATTAAAAGTCATGGATGAGTACAGCTGTTCCTGGCTGATTGCAGATCCCTCGGAATTAGCAAAATGCTTTTTTGTATATTCCTGTTTATAGCTGGCAGACATGGTCACAGCTTCTATCCTTGAGCTGATGAATGTGCAGTATTCGTTCAGGAGGGCAAGCTTTTCCTCCATGGTTACTGCAAGAGGATTCTTTTGGGACTCAATGACAGTATTGTCAATTATGGCCGCCTGGGGTTCGAATATTATCTTTCTCTGCTTGCTTGATGCTGAAATTCTGGCATCGTTTATCAGTTCATCCCTTGAATCCACGATTTTTTTAAGGTCGGTGGATGACATAACAGCCATTCCGCCGTTTGCCAGTATCCTGAAATGAGCTCCCCTGGAGCCTGTTTTAGAGATGCGGCTGACCCTGCCGTCCTGTATGAATATGGACTCGTCGCTGTTGTTTTCGTATCTGATATCCCGGTATCCTTCAGGGAATATCTCTATGATCTTTTTTAGTTCGTCAAACATAGAAGCCCCCTTTCTGCAAATTTTCAACAAAATTTAGCACGGAAAAACAGATTTGTCTATTTATTAAATTCTTCCGTCTTGATGCTTATTAATTTTTAATCTTTACAGCAGGGCAGTATTATGCTATAAATCTGCTGAATTAAATTTCACCGGCGTAAAGAGGGCATGATAAAGAAAATCATAATTCCAGTAATTCTGTTTTTTTTCTCATCCATGGCTTTTTACAGCGAGGGAAATGAATACCTGCAGGATTTTGAATCAGTATGCATGGACTATAATGAAGATGAGGGAAAATTTTCAGAGTTTGTTTCGAGGATGATGCGCAAGGTTGAAAGAAAGGATGATGAGAGGGTTTTTATGCTGCTTTACAGGTTCCCTGACGGCGCAAGGAACTTTGAAAAGGCTGAAATAACCCTGGGTGTTATTTTAGACAGGTTTGTAAAGGCTGCCCCCCCCCTTTATATAAGGATATTTGACGGAGGAAACTGCATAAGGGAGGACTTCGACGGTGATGAGGGCAGTTTTATTGAATTTTACAGCCTTTTGCTGGAGAGCCTTTCAAAGAAAGATGCAGCTCTCAGGGGTATACCGGTAATTATGTTCAGCGCCCCGGAATATATTGAAAGCGGGAGATTCCGGGCCCAAATCTTTATTCCTGTGGCATGAAGGATAAATATTAATGAAACATAAATTATACCGTTAAGGTATTTTTACCTGATGAATTTGATAAATTTTTATGCTGTCAGTCATACAGAAATACGGAAAATCTATAAGGGTAAAGGATATTAGGATGATCCTTGCCAATACCTTCAGCATGCTCTGTTTTTATTTTGCAGTCCTTCTTTTTTCCGGAATTGCTTTTGGTCTTTCAATTACCTTTGTAGATGTAGGACATGGGGATTGTGTAGTAATGGAGGATGAAACTGTACTGGTTGTTGTGGACTGCGGTGATTCACAGGGCGGAGAGGCACTGGAAAAACTCCTTTTAGAAAAGGGGCGTAAAATCGATATCCTTTTCATTACCCACCCCCACCCTGACCATTTTTTCGGAGCAGCAAACATTAAGGAACTCATCTCCACTGACTTTATATACTGGAACGGTGATGTCTACGACCACGAGGACTACTACAGTACACTGGAAAGTCTGAAGAATGCCGGGAAAATTTTGAAAACCACAGGAAAGGGGGATAAATTCAATTTCGAAGACTTTTCCATTGAGGTAATCCATCCTGACAGTGATTTTCTGGAAAAAAGCAATGATTTGAATGACAGGAGTCTTGTAATGATGGTTTCCAAGGGAAAGAAAAGGAT
>CAYSKJ010000138.1:0-8652 GCA_964431655.1 uncultured bacterium
AAAGGGGGTATCTGGACAAACCGCATAGACAGGATCGGCCCCATATTAAAAAATAACTTACAAACAGAGAGATATTCTGATGAAACATAATATTAGATTCATCAGGCTTGAAAATCCAGGGCCGGAGGTTCTGGAAGCATTCAACCGCTGGGAGAATGACCCCTTTATCATTTCCTTGTCCCGCCCTGTAAGGGATGATAGGGAGCTAAATGCAAAATGCACCCTGACCCTGGACAACCTGGCCAAAAGGCTGATCAACCAGACCATATACCTGATCTATGAAAAGGACAGGCTGATAGGGGAGATGAATTACCAGGCTGACTCAGGGCCTCTATTAAAAAAAGAGCCGGGATCTGCCTGGATCAGCATAGTTATTGGAGAGGAAGACTGCCGTAACAGAGGCATCGGATATATTGCCATGCAGTACCTGGAGGAGCATCTAAAATCAGAGGATATAAAAAGGATAGAGCTGGGTGTCTTTGAGTTTAATATAAGAGCGATTAATCTGTACAAAAAACTTGGCTATAAAGAAATCGGCAGGATAGACAATTTCACCTGCCGGCAAGGTAAAATGTTTCAGGAAATAAGGATGGAGAAATATATATGAAAAGGCCAGCCAGTATCATTTAAGGCTAAAGTACGGGATAAAGCGTCAGGCATCAATTCTATGCCCATAAAGCTGTTCCAGAGCATTATTCATATCAGAATATTTCCATTAAATTTTAGACAACCAATATTGTATTAGGCAATAATTCCTGATTGGTCTGTCAAATTATGTGTATTAATTCAGACCATTATAATTTCTCCGGTTTCCAGCGGATTTTTAAGAAATACGGGGCTGATACATTCTTATTCCAGGCAGCTGTTTTTATTCACGTTCTAAGTCAATGCTGATGTTTCTTTTCATACCCTTATCTGTATGTATAAATCCCAGCAGTCTCATCTCGGCAGGAAGCTTTTCTGACTGAACATAGATCTTCAGCAGGTCATTCCGGTCTGACAACAGGCAGGGATTAAAATATACAGCTTCCTCAATATCATCCAGTATACAGGGATCTTCCTTAAAAAAACCAGGCAAAGAATTATTCCTGCCCGGATGAAGGGTAAAAGTAGCAGGGTAGCAACAGATATTGGGTCTGGTGATAATGTCTGCAGAGTCCCTTCCTTTGATTATATCCATCGGCCGATATTCATCTGTATGATATAAGACTGTAGAATCCTTCTCTCTTATGAGGAAATCCAGGGAAGGGAAAGTATGCTCAAGGAATCTATCATAGGAAATGTCATAGATAGTTGCTGCCATCTCAGCAGGGTTAATGCTATTAATGCCTTTATCTATACTGATTTCAATTAAATTATAATTTTCCGCTATCAGTCTCTTTTCGAAATGTGCTTCCATATCCCATCTGGGATATGGAACATCAACAATATAGGTCTTTGTATATGTCCTGTTGCTGTGGACAAAATAAACTGCAGCAGAGAACCCTCCAGCCAATTTTTCAGTAATGGTGAATCTTTCTGTATGATATGTTTCATTATCTCTCGTCCAGAATGATCTTAATATCCTGTTATCCTTTGAGATCTCAATATATGCCTTACCATCATTATAGCCTGTTCCCCATGTCATTATAAATTGCTCTCCTGCTTTTAGTTTACTCCTGTTAATAGTTGAGTAGAATGGGATCTTGACGGGGAATCTTGTTTCTGCAGGATTGGGGTTTATAATCACCGGAAGTGATTTTAACACCTTATTTTCATTGATAATGCTTATTCTGTAAAGACCGGCATCCAGGCTTGCCTGAGTTCTATGGGGAGCAATCAGGCAGGTATTAAATTCAGTCTCAAATACAGGATTGCCATCCTCCCATGCTTCCGGATCATATCCCTGGTCTGATCTAGAGTCTTCTTCAATAATCTCTGGTACTATTATTTTGTTTATCTTTAGTATACCCTTTAGAGGTATCTGCTCTTTAAGATTATGAAAATCAAGGGAGATCTCAAAGTTTCTATCCGCAACAATATAATCATCAACAAGAAGGCGCGTAAATAAATTCCTGCGCCCTGCATCAATGGATTTAGAAACAGATCTTTTCCTTCCATCACTGGAAAAAGCAGTAATATAGACATTAAATGTGATATGGCTTGATGAGGGTTTTTCTTCCTGATCGCAGGCTGCAGCAAATTCAAGCTCAAATCTTCCATCCGAATCAGCCAGCACCCTCCCCTTTTTAATTATTTTTACAGTTCTTTTCCTGTAATCCCTGCCTCTAAACGGCTTTTCAATAAAAATAAAATATTCAATCTTTGCATCAGCTATAGCTTTATTGCAGGAATCAGCAACCCTGCCTCTAAGACTGACAGTCTCATTTAATACATAAACCTTCTTATTCTCTTCAATATCAATATACAGCTCAGGTATTTTATGGTCATATATACCTATTAATGCAGATCCTCCGTAAGCACTCCTTATATTCATACTGCCTGTCTCTTCAGATTCAGGAATCCTGAAAGAGCCGTTAAATGAGCCATACATGGTAGTCTGTATCTCATGACTGTCTATCTCCCTGTACCCAGAATTCAATCTGATTATGAGAGGTTCATGAGGCAGGATACTAAAATCATTATTGTCATTATCAGTCTCGAACAGTACACCTTTGAAAAATATAGTCTGCCCTGGTTTGTAAAGGGAACGGTCGGTCATTATTATCGATCTTTTCTTTCTTCCTGGAAATGCTGGAGGTTTTGAATGCACCCGTATCTTTTTTCTTATAAGTGTATAATCATTTCCTGATGATGCCATTATAAGGTATTCAGCAGGATAGATACTGCTGAAATCAAAATAGCCACCCGTGTCAGATTTCGTGGAACTTAACCGGATTACCCCATCATCATCAGCTCTGTACAGTATTATATCCGCCCCTGCCACCGGCATCCCGCTGATGCTGTCTGTTACCAGTCCGTCAATTATATTGGGCTTTGATCTTGCAATACATTTGATATTGCTGACCAGAAGCTGGCCTGTCAGTATGGAGTCTGATTTATCAATATCTTTTCCATTGCTGATAATAATGTCGTAAAGCCCCGCAGTCAGCTCTGGCAGGTCAAACTCTGCTTTTTTGACTTCATGGAATTTTGTTGCTTCGAGTTCTATCTCTTTTTCTATTATATAGTGTCTTTCCATCAGTTTATCTATATCTGCTTCCAGTTTGTATCCTGGCGCTCTGTAATTGATATAATCACTGATATTGAATTCTTTTTCAGAAATTCTAATGAAAATTTTATCAATATTTCTGTATTCAATTTTGTATCTTATCATTCCTTCGGGTACAACGGCATCAGAACAGGCATTGAGATATTTTGCATTAAAGTCATTTAATACTGCATTACAGTTTCTATAGTCTCTGTCATCATTTCCTCCAGGGCAGTTCTTGGCATATCTATAAGCTTCTTCCCACTGACCCATCTGGACGAGTACTTCTACAATACGGTAATATACCTGAGATATTTCAGGATACCGGGGATTATTCCTTATTATTTCTATTAAGCTATCCATATATACCCCGTTTGTTGTCTCATGGTCTGAATACTTATAAAGGCACTCATAACGGTAGATATCAGCAGCTGTCAGGCCTGTTTTATTGCCGCTTTTTTTTTGGCTTTCCATTAAAAACCTCAGGGCATATAACGCTCTGTTTTCATTATGATTCGGGTATGAATTTTTTAGAAAGGTATGAATATCTTTGAATGATTCAGGAAAGAACAGGGGTAATTTTTCTTTTTCCAGTTCATATAATATGTAAAAGTTAACTGCATCCCAGGCAATTAATTCATACAGGTTCTCTATATGCCTCATGTCCAATTTACTGCCATAAATCGGCTCCAGGAATTCTCTGTATCTGCTAATCTTGATATCCATTAAATTCTGTGATTTCAGCATCTCTGTATAAAAAAGGTCGCTTTCCAGGAGATGTTTTTTGCTTTCAGCCATATTTTCAGTTAACTGGAGTTCATAATCATGATACCATTCCAGTTCATGCAAATTCCCGGACCATCCATCCCTCAGCGAAGACATTGCAGTTCCCAGCAAGATACCAAGCGGCTTCCTGCATTCAGAAATTTTCTGATTAAGAAAATTAATTCTGGTACTCCTGTCCATATATAAACGGCTTCTTTCATAGACTGCCTTCAGCCATTGGTTATCATGCCCGTGTGCTTCTGCGGTTTCTATTATCTTGTCAAGGTCTTCGGCCATAACATCAGACAGCCTCAATCTTTCTGAATGTTCATAAATTCCTCTAAGAGACATTCTTTCTGCATGTTCATAGTTTTCCCAGAGTGACCTGATCCGGTATTCAGCGCTTATTTTCATTGCAGTCCTGTATATAAAAACAGCCGGTATAAATACTACAATTGCAAATAGCACAGATATTACCGATATTCTAAGGCTTTTCATAATTAATATTTTACCCCTGGAATGATTATAATTGATTTATTAACAATTGTCAAAACCCGCTTTGCATACTCAACACAGACCTGGCCCCTGACAGGCACTGATACCTGTATTTCTTTGTATTTTAGAAATGGCTTTTACCGGTCAGAGGCATTGTTCACGATCTTTAATAGGATTTAAATCCCTGATGTTTCAAATATTGCTTGAATAAGGACAATTAATTTTGTCAGAGCAGGTCAGTTTTAATCAAGGGAGAAATTCACTTTGAAAACACTCAGGGGTATTTCATGTGCAAAGACAGTACCATATACACTAAAAAACAGAGAGCGTGCAAATAAATAAATCAAGTATTAATTATTCAGTCTTCTGATCTTTTTTTGAAAGATTGATAATGCATAGAGCTCTTACAAGAGTGGCTCCCGATGCGAAACCCGCAGCAAATATCCCGATAACATGTACAATCCGAGCCCCCTGCCCTATCATGGCTATACTGCCCATTAACCCTGCAAAGGCTGTCAGTGCTGCAAGAATTATCAAACGTTTATTTTCGCTTGTCATAGGACCATCCTTCATGTTTTTTTTATACTATAATCCAAAATTCTCCAGTGCAAAAGATAATTGCATAAATTTCAAAAAGACCTCTTCTTAATATAAAATATAGCCTCTTTCTATTTGTAATTTAAGCTAGTTTTGTGCAAGATAATTGGTGGCAGTATAAAACGGTATAAACAAGCCGGATATATTAATGGGGAAAAGGCTGGGCAAGTAAACAGCATCGGTTTATTATCCGCCCTGGATAAAGTTTGTAATATCTCAGCATATGGAATAATATTGAAGTATCATTTTAAGATAAGGAGTCAGAATATGAAGAGGATTTTATTTACAATTATATTATTTTTGTTTTTTCTGCAGGTCAGCCTGGGATGTACATCCATTCTGGTAAGCAGGGGGGCTTCCAGGAAAGGAGTGCCTTTGATCAGTTATTCCTGCGACGGTGAGTTTCATCCCCGCTTGAATATCATACCATCCGCTGACCATGAGCCTGGTGATATGTATGAGGTATGGGGCTGGGGGCCTCCAAGGGGAGAGATACCTGAAGTTGCCCATACCTACAAGGTGCTGGGCCTTATGAACGAGCATCAGCTGGCCATGGGGGAGACTACCTTCGGGGGGAGGAAAGAACTTATAAACCCGGAGGGCATGTTCGACTATTACCCCCTGATGCTGGTAACCCTTCAGAGGGCAAAAGATGCCAGGGAGGCTATAGGGGTAATGACCGGGCTTGTAGAGCAATACGGCTACTGTGGGGAGGGAGAATCCATATCCATAGCCGATACCCGGGAGGCCTGGCTTTTGGAGATAGCAGGCACCGGAGAAGGCGGAAAGGGCGCTGTCTGGGTTGCTCTGAGGGTCCCTGATGGGATGGTAAGCGCTACTGCCAATATGTCCAGGATTCACAGTTTTCCCCTGGACGATCCGGATAATTGCCTGTACAGCAGTAATGTCATTGATTTTGCAGTAGAGAAGGGTTATTATGACCGGGAAAGCGGGAGACCCTTCAGTTTCAGCGAGTCTTACAACCCTCCTACCCAGGAGCAGATCAGGTTCTCTGACCGGAGGATATGGAGCATATACCGGCGCCTTTCGCCATCCAGCAGTTTCTCCCCGGAATACAGTAACGGTCTGGGAGAAGGAGAGCCCTATCCCCTTTTTATAAAGCCTGATGAAAAGGTCGGCGTAAGGGATGTAATTGCAATGCACCGGTGCCATTATGAGGGAACGGAGTTTGATATGACCGTAGTGGAGGTATCGGGCCCTTTCGGCTCGCCGGACAGGGTAAGGCCCCTGAAATGGGAGTATGAGGGGAAAAAATATGCCTGGGAACGCCCCATATCTACCCAGCAGGCAGCTTTTGTATATGTCTCTGAAGCCCGTCCCAACATGCCTGTGGAGCTGGGAGGCATCGTATGGTACGGGATAGACAATCCCTATACCAGTTTCTTCATACCCCTTTATACCGGGATAAATGAACTTCCTTCATCCTATACCACAGGCAGTCTCAGGAGCTACAGCAGGGATTCCGCCTGGTGGACGGTGAATTTTGTTTCCAATTTTGCCAATTTGCGCTTCAGCCATATGATAAAGGAGATACAGGCCCTTCAATCGGAGATAGAGGATATGGCCTTCGGCATACAGGATGTGATAGAGACGTCAGCCCTTGAGCTCTACAGGGAAAAGGGAGCCATCTTTTCTGCCGCATTTCTGACACGCTACTGCGTGGACAGTGCCGAGATGAATGTAGAGAGGTGGCGACAGCTTGGGGACAGGCTGATTACAAAGTATAATGACGGCTATATACAGAATGAGGAGGGAAGGCCTGAAGAAATAGGCTATCCCTGCCATATACTCAGTGAGACCGTTGAAAAGGAAGGCGACAGAAGGGCCTTATACTCGGAAAAAGAAATAGAAAGGGAGCTTTAATCCGGATAATAGCTTAACATGGCCCAGGGGACAAGCCTGCCCTTTTCTATAAAGCAAAAATTGCAGATCCGGTGAATACCGGTAATTGAAAGGCTACAAAAAGCTGATGTAGTATTTTCCATTGACATTCAGCCAGTAAGTTACTGGAGGAACAGGCATGTAATTATAAATTGGGCTGGGGGATCTTGATTGCCCTGCAGTGTGGAATAGTAATTGTCCTGGACTGGAATCGACACACTGGCTACAATATAAAATCAATTATTCTGGTCTCATTTCTTTCATCACTATTAAATATCAGTCTCATATTTTCAATTAGCATTCCAGATCTATAAAGCATAATCTCATAACGATCCCATGGTATAAGCCTTTCAATAGAATATCTCAAAAATCCCTCTTCAGCATAGATTAAGTCTAATGAGTGAGTATTAGACTTGACTGCAATTTTTACTTCAATATTATCATCAGTTTCAGCTGTAAATACATTTACAATTAGTTTATTGCCATCAGCAATATATAATGTATCCAAATTATTATTTGTTCCGAGGGTAATGTTCGGATACATTGTCAATACATATGAATCATGGTATAGATATATTTCATATGTATCAGGGATTAAACCATTGGAATTATTAATGTGAAATTCTCCTTTTTCGTCAGTAATTGCAAAAGTCTGGTTTCCAAGGATGGCATCAATATAGTGGGACTTAAATGGTGAATCGTAAGGAATGGACATTATCCTATTCATATATTCATAGGAACCCGGATGAGAGAATATAACCCTTGCATTTGACACAGGCTTGTTATTAGTATCTGCAACATTACCATGTACTTCAACTCCTGGATGAAAATTGATATCTCCAATGTTTATCAGTTTTTTCTCATATTTTATCCTTTCAAGAACCTTGCTGTCGAAATGATATCTATATGAAAGGTGAAATTCAGAATGGGGTTCTTTTAAAAACAAGTCAGCATAAAGCTTCTCGTTCTTTATCAAATGAAATATTTCCATATATTCCTCAAAGGGATATTTGACCGGGATTACAAAATAGCCGTTATAGTCAGTTTTGAACCAGGTATAAGGATCACTGGCAAAGGAATTAAATTTATTATAGGAGGAAAATTCTGAACTAGCCAGCTCAAAAAGATAGTGTATTTCTGCGCAGACATCTACCGGGAAATTAAAATAACTGTTAGCTACTCGGCCACATATGCCAGAAAAATCCTCAATATATAGGTTATATTCATCATCCGAGACGAATAGATCAAATGTTGAGTATTCATTCATTGAAAGGGGATCTCTAAGGAAAAGACAAAAATTTTCTGAATTTAATTCTTCAGGAATTTTAAAAAGGAACCTGTTTCCATGGAATATCCTTGATTGCATCTCCCTGAGAGTGCTATCTCTGTTGTATATGTGCAGTATGGTGTGGAGATCAGGCATCTGGTACTCGATGTTTTCAAAACATACAGACCCATATATACTGTTTTTTCTGACCAGGTATATAGCTTTTTCATTTTCAAACAGATGTTTTATAAATTTATTTTGCGATTTATACTCCGGGAAATCATTTTCATCTGAAAAATATATCTCTTTTTCAAATATACCGGGACCATTGATAATAAGTTTATACCTGTAGCCAGGATTAATGTTGTTAAGGATTACCGGGGCATGACCATTGTGTTCAAAATTATTTAGAACGATATAATCCTTAATTTCGGGT
>CAYSKJ010000139.1:0-8143 GCA_964431655.1 uncultured bacterium
TACTGGATAATGTATGTTCTGCTGTCAAAGGGTGAGGTATTAAAAAAATAAACTTCAAAATCCTCATCTATAATCTCAAAGATCCCTATGCTACTGTCATCATTGGTTATCAGCATAAATCTGCTATAATATGCATTATCAACTCTGGCTACGATAATGTTGGAACCATGCTTAGATTTACGAAATTTTGTGATTGATGCATTATATATCTTATCTTCTGATAGATTAATGATTATCTTATCACCCTTTTTTAAGCTTTGCTCCATTGATAAAACAGGATTTATTTCAATAGCCCTGATTTGAAGAAATGGTGAATAAAGAGCCTTAATTTCTTGAGAAATCTGGTTTTCTCTTAGCTTTTCTTCTATAATAAGACAATGCAAATTGGAATCATCAGCATAAAGAGCTAGAGATAGTAGCAGGGTCAATAGCAGGACTATTGTTTTGATTTGTTTTGATTTGTTTTGATTTGAACATTATATAATACCTCTCTAATCTAATAAAACTCTGAAACATTATGCTAACATGCTAATTTGCACGATGTCAAGGAATATTCCTCAATTGTCAAAACAAAATATAGTTTTCGATTATACTTGACAATGCAGGAACTCCTTTGTGTAATTTTTTTTTGTTACAGCTAAAATTATATCATAAAAGTGGGTTCCTGCAATATAAAAATGCTTAGAATACACGAATAATATCGGGCTTTAGATGTGATTTTCTAGTGCGAAGTTTGAGCAAAAGATATTAAATCAATGCCTGCAGTGAAGGCCGGTACTGGTCAGCTCTTTACAAACCAGTACTGGCTGGCATAGAACTGAAAGCCGCTTTTTTCGGTAACCCTGCGGGAGACAAGATTATCATGGGCTATGTAGCAATGGGGAAGCCAGTTTCTTTTTCTTGCAGACTTAATCATCTCATGGGTAATGATCTTTGCGAGGCCGAGATTCCGGTATTCCGGAAGGGTCCTCAGCATGCCCATGGAGCCGTTTTCCCTGAAAAGTGCATAAGATGCTATCCTGTCGTTTATATAGACCGCAAAGGTATTCTGGCTGTCTATACTGGACTCTATAAACCTGCTTACCCTGCCTTTCCCGAAACTCCAGTTATCGTTTACTTCCGGTATATCCCCCTTCCGTATCTGTTCTGTCTTATGCATGCTGTTTATTTCCGGGACAGGGGTCCGGGGGTGAAGGTACCAAAGCCCGAAGGAGTCAGATTCTTCAATATGCCAGGCATCCCTTATACTATTGAAAATATATTCCGGCACACACCGGAAATGCAGGGGATGCTCATAAGTGAAATCTTTGAGGAAACCGGGGCATGAGTCCTTACCCCTCAGGTAGAGCAGACCGTTGATATGGCTGTCAAAGGAAGAGCCTCTCAAAATTATTACAGCTGAGTCAAAATCATCGGATGACGGGACTATTATGCTGTGCAAATGCTTTGGTGAAAATTTAAGAAAGAAAACAAGCCTGGCATACTCAATTTCATCCCTGATGCTTCTTAAGAATTCATGGTGTCTTTTTTCGGGCAGAATCATGCTGTTATGCTAACAGCCTTAAGGGCTGTGTCAATATAATAAGGGCTCTGATATCTGCACTTTTTATTGACATAAGACCAATTTGAAGGCAGATTACAGGCTTAAATATATGAAAACATCACGGTATATAGCTTTAATATTACTGATAAATACTGTACTTCTTCTATATTATGGGAAACCCATCATAGAGAGCGACGGCCTGACCTATTATATAATTGCCAGAAGCTTTGCCGAGGACGGCGATTTTAATATTTCCCAGAAGAATTATCACCCTGACAGGAGGTTTTTCCATTATGTGCTCAATGAGGAGAACCAGAAGATAGGGGTTGCCTTCTCCGGGGGGTACGCTATTTTAATCGCTCCATTCATAAGAATTACAAGGATTGTCTGTTCCTTTATACCCTATATAAACCACCTGTCCCCCTATTATGACTGGCCTCCCTTTGTGGATGGCCTGGCAATACTCCTGGCCAATTATTTCTATCTTAACCTTATGATGATACTGCTTTTTATTTATCTATCCAGGCATTTCAGGCCACTGGCTGTGTTTATTTCTCTTTTTGCCGCTTTTTTAGGGACACCCCTCATCTATTACACCTATACTGCCCCGGGCTTCACTCAGTTTGCGGATACCTTTGCTTTTGCAGTCTTCTTTATAACCTCCTTTCTGTATTTTGAACACAGAAAGGACAAAACCGCTCTATTGTATCTTTTATTTTCGGGTCTTTTTCTCGGCCTTTCGGTTTTTATCCGGAATAATAATTTCATGTTCGGCATTCCCTACGGGATTGCAATCCTGTATCAGGAAATAAGGGATAAAACAGGTTTCAAAAACCTGCTGTTAAAGATTATTGCCTTATCGGCAGGTGCTTTGCCTTTCGGTATAATGCTTCTCTTTTATAATTACACCCAGTATGGAAATGCCCTGGTTTCAGGGTATAGCCTGCACGGCAATTTCGTATTAAAGAGCACTCTTTTTTATCAGCTCTTCCATCCGGTAAGGGGATTGTTCATATACACCCCCCTTGCCCTTATAGTCATGGGCGGTCTCATCTTTGTGAAAAAGCAGGGTTTTTACCGGATGCTGAGTATCTTCTATATCCTGTCATTTTTCTCCCTGTGCCAGTTCTTTTATTACTGGCGGGGAGGAGTATCCTACGGACACAGGTTTTCTGTCCACCTTTACCCGATTTATGTTTTTGCTCTGGCCCTGGTGTTTTCCAGCAGTATCAGGGGTATGAAAAAAGCTCTGGTCTATGCTCTTATTGCACTTTTTACCCTTTTTGCCTTTTCCCATTACAATCTGTATATATATGCCATGGCTACAAAGAATTCAAGGAGCTATCTTTTCAGAGAGCGCGACAGGTTTGATCTCTGCGATATAGCCAGGTCGGCCATGATTGCGCTTGATGATATGAAAGAATGGTTTAAGGTTGGCAGGAGGGGAGCTTTCTACTATCTGCATATCTATCACTATTCACCTTCCCTTCTATTTCTGCCCGTAAGCAATCTATATAACGGATATCTGTCTTTTCTAAAAGATATTCAGCTGAATGCCGGTGTTGACAGTGTCAATATTGATATTATTATCCGCTCCTTTAATGAAAACACCTGGCATCCAAGGATATTTCTGTGCAGTTATGACAGGAAAAAACTTTATACCGATATGAGACTTATTCTTCTCTCAACTCCCTCCCGGGATATCGGGTTTACCAGGGGCGAAAATCTTCTGAGGTACCGCATTTACCCGGACAGCCGGTTTGAAATCTACCTCAACGGGAGTCTTCTTCAGGAGGCCAGACCCGTGGAAGAAACCGAGAGCTGGGTTAAAAGGGCCATTGAGGAGGAGAATATTGCTGTTGTGCTCTATTATGCCTCTTCAGAGGTAAAGGACGGTAAAACAAGGGTCAAAAAATATTACCGGAATTTCAAGGTTTTTAAAAAAGAAGGATTTGGGTTTTTGTTTGAAGGGAATGAAAGACCATAAATAAAGCCAGTTGTAAGAAATGTGTCCCTTTAATTCCTTTTCCGGATAAGCTTGAAAAAAAACTTTTATTGTGTATAATATTACTGACAATCTCTGAAGTTTGTCCGGAGGGAAAAACTTGGACAGGAATGATGTATTCAAACGATACAGCATCTGTGAAAGGCTGGATTTCGAAAGATCTGAGACCTATATTGTCTATGATAATCTATTTGAGAGAAACAAACGCCTGACCTTCCTTACCCAGGAAAACCTCAAAAAAGCCAATCTCAAAAATATCCTGAACCTCTACTTTCTTTTTTCCAATCAGAATATAAAGAGCATGGAATACCTCTTTGAATGGGGAGAACTTTCGGATAAAAGCTATTATTTCATCAGGGATGCAAGAAGCCTGATGAAGATAAAACAGCATTCATTCCTTATTGAAGACCTGAAGCTGCTTATCCTGGATATTCTGATTGCATTGTACGGGATTCACAGAAACGGCCTTTATTACGGGAAAATACACGAAAACAGCATATATTACTGTTTCAACCGATATGATAAACACAGGAACATACACTATGTTCTGTCTGCCCTTCCTGATAATATGAAATACAGGGAGGAACAGATCTCTCTTGCGCAGAAATGGGATATTATGAGTCTCGGCACAGCTATTTTAAAACTTCTCTCAAAAGATGATTCCGATGCATTTGTAATTGAGGATAATAACCGGAACCTTATGGAAAAGCTGTCCGAGTACAATATTGACAGCAGAACAGGAGAGATAATAATAGATCTAATAGAATCCAGGTATGATATTGTCCATTATATAAAGAAGATACTGAGTAATTCGGAACTTGATAAATATCCAAGGCTGAGATCGGTTTACAATGAATTTCTCCTTTCGAGATTCCCGAAAAAAAATGTTATCCCTGACAGTTTTGAAAAGCTCTGGGATACTGGAAAGTGGCTATATATCATAGAGGGAAGTGAAGGAAGCGGGAAAACTGAGCTGTTAAGGCTGCAAAGCCATGAACTCAGCAAAAAGGGCCATTCTGTGCTAAAAATAGAATCTCTTTCCGAGACAAATACAAAAATCAGCATATATAACAATATGCTGAGTTTTATAAGGCTTTTTATCAATAATTCCCGGACTCATGAGGCAGAAGGAAGCCCGGGCCTCAGTGAACACGATCTCCTGTATGCACTCTCCCTGATGAAGGACAGGATCAAGCCTGTCCTCATGATTGATGACCTTGAATATGCAGAGGGTGATATATATAATCTGATTTCCATGTTTATCCAGTCCTCCATCCCGGTTTATGTCTCGCAGAGGGATATTGCAGGGAAGTCCAGGATACATGAGCTTGCAAAGAAGATGGAAAACACGGATATTCAGTATATCTCTGTCCAGCCCTGGGCGAGAAATCAGGTGAAAGACCTGCTGAGCATAGCTTTTCCCTTTTATAAGGAAGATGTGCTGGCTTTTATGCTGAATAAACTTTGCGGATACAATATAGACAAACCTAAGGACATTATGAGGATTGTCTTCCAGGTTAACACCTACTCAGGACTGGATGAAATAGAAACAGGCAAACTGCTGAGAATTATTACAGGCATCATATCGAAGAACCTTGGCAGTAAGCCCTATCCCGGGGATTTAAGTGATATTCAGAAAGAAATACTGATACTGCTTTTCCTTTATCCCAGCGATCTGAAAAGGCTGTCGGATATAGTGCCCCTTGACCCGAAGGAAGAATTCAGCTTTATTGAGCCTTTGCTGAAAGAAGGCTATATTTACGAAAAAAACGGGGTATTCAGTGTAAACAGGGAAATTATAGGCAATAATCTTGTCCTGGATGAAAATCCTGAATATATTCAGAAAATACATAAAAAAATAGCTGATTTTCTTATACTTGAAGCCAAGAAGACAAAAAAGTACACACCCCTTGTTATTGCTGAGCATCTTTTTAACAGCGGCAGCAAGCGCGAGGCAGCTCCATTTTATCTTAATGCCGCCATCAATTTTGAGAAGAAATATAATTTCGACATGGCCGTCAAGTACTATAATATTGCCTTGTCCGTTTATAGGCGGTATAAAAAGGAATTCTCCCTTGAGAAGCAGAAAAAAATCCATATCAGCCTTTTTGATCTGTATATGAAACGGGGGAACCTTTCCAATGCCCTTCAATCCCTGAAGAATATGCAGAGGGTTCTGCCCCGGGATTTTGAATACTATAAGAGGTACTCCCTTTACTACAGGAAAAAAGGAGACTACAGGAAGGCAATTGCCTATGTAAATAAAGCTGCAGAGCTTCTGGGCAGACAGAATGATAAAAAGAAACGGCTTGATATCCAGACAGACCTGATAAATATTCTAATCGAGGTCGGAAAGTTTGAAAAAGCCTACAGACTGATAAATGACTCCCTTTCCTTCCAGAAGGAAAACGGTATCCTTGATAACAGGGGATACCTTTTGAACCTGCTCGGGGTGGTATATCTCCAGTTCGGATCCTATGACAAGGCTGAGAAATGCCTTGCAGAAGCATCGGAAATAGAAAAAAACACAAAAAATTACCTGGTTCTTCCCCTTATATTTAATAATCTCGGTATAATATACCTGGCAAAAGGTGATTTTGCCAGGTCCCTATCCTTTTATAAACGGGGCCTTGAAATATGTCTCAGGGTAAATGATATAATAGGCATAAGCAGAGCTTATCACAATATCGGCGTACTTCATAAAAACAGCGGACAGCTTAATGATGCTGAGAACTATTTAATGAAATCAAAGATATATCACGAGAGGGCAAATCTTACTTATGGCTACTCAAAAGACCTGCAGCAGCTAGGCCACCTCTATACGCTGAAGGGAGAGCTCAACCGGGCCTTCAGCCTCCTCAAGGAGTCAATGAGGTCCAGTGACAAGCTTTATGACAAAGATTCAACCGCTGAGACCCTTGAATACCTTGGTATTCTGTATTTTTTCCTGGGTTCTTACCAGGAGTCCCTTCAAAGCCTGAAAGAGGCAAAAGAAAAGGCAATGAAGACAAGGAATATTACACTGATTATATCCATAAATATGCACCTGGCTCTGATATACCTGGACCTTGGTGATTTCTCAGCGTCCGGGAAGCATGCGGGCCTTGCCCTGGATGAAATGAAAAAGACAAGCATAGAAACCAGCATGAGTATCAATGAGTCCATCTTAGATTTATGCAGAAAGTACATGATCTATAAAAGTGAAGGAGCAGGTACTGCCGATTTTAAGGAACTCAGCCCAGAGCCTGTAAAGCGGGCTATTGAACGAGAGGAATCACCGATACAGAGATTCCGCCTCACCAAGATATACCTTGATTACCTCCTTTCAGTCCATTATTTTCCAGCCAAGTCTGAAAACATTTGTTATAAGGTACCCAGGGAAATAAGGGAGGCTATAACTGCACTTGTTGATATCATGATTGACCTGAATATTACGGAAAGTTCAAGGTATTACAGCCTTTACTGTGCTTTTTACCAGTATCTTGTTTCCATAGAAATCAACGGTGATGACCGTTTTATTGCCAATATCCTTAAAAAATCCATTGAATCCCTTGATGCATGTATCAACAAGGATTACAGCGAACTTATCTGGAGATGGGAATTTATGACAGCCTTATGCTATGATAAATTTACAAACCCTCATAAGGCAAAAGAGCACTACCAGAACACATGCGACAGGCTTAGAAGCAACAGTGAAGGCCTTTCTGAACCCTATGACCGTTTATATGCTGAGGTTCCTTTCAGGGATCATATATGCAAAATCTCCGAAGCCAGGTCTGGTCCAAAAGAACAGGGCCTTTAATATTCCTTGACAATAAATCCTTTGTTGTTAATTTTTCAGTATTATTATACCATAAATAATAAAAAACATTAACAGGGGTTGAAGTATTATGCAGAATTATGATATTTCTTTAGATAAAATCTATGAAGAACTGTCTTCAGGTATTGAAAGTACCATGGAAAAAGCTCTGCGCTTTCTTGAAGGAATAGATGATGAAATCAATCCTGATCCTGTGATTGAATGCCTTAAGAGCTCCAATTCTAATATTCTTGAATACTCGGCAGGCATACTGGGTAAAATCAAGACAAAAAGAGCAGTAAAGCCTTTGCTGGCATTGCTCGGGAATGATAACAGGAATGTAAGGGAAAAGGCTGTTCGCGCACTTGGCAGAATCGGCGATAAAGATGCTCTGCCCGCCCTGGTAAAAATATCTGAGGATCAGGATGACTATGTAAGGGAGGCAGCAGTCTGGGCTATGGGCGAGATCGGGGACGAAGGAAGCATCAGCACCCTGATAGGAAAGATCCATGACAGGGACGGCTATGTCAGCAAAAGGGCCATGGAGGCCCTTCAGGGGTTTGCCAGATCCAGTCCTGAGGCTGTTGTCCGGGAACTGCTTTCAGATCCTGAAGTTCAGGAAGCCCGATTAAGGGATATTCTGGACAGCATTATAGGGGACAGGGAAGAGGTGAGCAATATCCTGGAATATATGAATAACAGGGAAGAATATGTTGACGGCACTTTAACGCTGAGAATCAGGCTGAAGGATATGCTCAATAATCACAGGGGCTTATATGAAGGTCTTGACAGGAGA
>CAYSKJ010000140.1:0-4734 GCA_964431655.1 uncultured bacterium
TCCAGCATATCTACCAGTTTATTCAGGTAAAGGAAAATGCTTTGAAAAACCGGTACTTTAAAAAAAATCAAAGCTATTGCAAATTGAAGGAAAATTCCGGTTATCAGGTTCCGAAACCTAAATAAACGCCTGTTTTCGCTTATTATCCAGGAAAATACTATTAAAACCGTTATGCCGAGCAGTCCCCTCATCATTAACACCATTAATTCCTTGCTGAATTTAATATAATATTCAGGCAGCGAATACCTGTCAATATAATCTGACTGCCCGGTACTGCTGAAATATTGCCTGCTTTTGTCCAGATAGACTGAAAAGCCCTTGTTAAAAAGGGAAAAAATAATTGAAAAAATTTCCATGTATGCCATAATTAGACAACTGTTTTAAACAAAGGGAGGGAATTATATGAACAGCAGAACAAATGAATTTAATTTCCAGACCGAGGTGCAGAAGGTTCTTGATATCCTTATCTATTCTCTCTACACCCACAAGGAAATCTTTTTAAGGGAGCTTATATCCAATTCATCCGATGCCCTTGAAAAGATTAATTATAAGCTTCTTAAGGGAGAAGGTGAAACTATTGAGGACAACGGCCAGCCTCTTGAAATACATATTGAAACGGATGAAGCGGAGAAGATTATCAGAATTTCAGATACCGGCATTGGGATGAACCATGAAGAATTAAAGGAAAACCTTGGTACTATTGCCCATTCTGATACCTATGAATTCCTTTCAAAAATGGGAGATAAGAAGGATATTCAGAATGACCTGATAGGGCAGTTCGGTGTCGGTTTTTATTCTGTTTTTATGGCAGCCAGAGAAGTCCGTGTGCATTCAAAATCCTGGGAAAAGGAAAGCATTGGCCATGTCTGGATTTCTAACGGCAAAGACGGATTCAGGATCGAGGAAAGCAATGTTCAGAAAAATCGGGGCACGACTGTAGAGGTATATTTAAAAGATGACGAAACTGAATATCTTAGAAAAGACAAGATCGAGGAGATTATAAAAAAGTATTCCAATTTCGTGAATTTCCCCATATACCTTGAGAAAGACCAGATTAACAAAATTTCAGCCCTATGGGCAAAGAATAAATTGGATATTACAGAACAGCAGTATAATGAATTCTACCGGTTCATATCAAAACATGAGGAAGATCCTTTAAGCCATATCCATCTCAAGTTTGATGTCCCTTTCCAGTTCAGCTCCCTCCTTTTTGTTCCCAGGAGCAATCTGGAAAAATATGGGCTTTTCAAGTATGATCAGGGTATCAGCCTTTACTGCAAAAGGGTTCTTATAATAGTTGACAATAAGGATATTCTGCCCCCTTACCTGAGGTTTATCTATGGCGTTGTTGATTCGGAAGACCTTAATCTCAATGTCTCCAGGGAGACTATACAGAATAATCCTGTATTCCAGAAGATAAAATCCAACCTTACTGCAAAGCTCCTGGACCACTTCATAAATATCTCAAAGAAGGATAAAAGCGAGTATCAGGCTGTTTACGAAGAATTCGGCAGGTTCTTTAAAGAAGGCGTACAGACTGATTATGCCAACAAGGACAAGCTTATATCGCTTATCAGGTTTTCCTCCTCCAAAACTGCGGACAGGGAGCTTATTTCCCTCAAGGATTACACTGAGAGGATGAAGGATAGCCAAAAGGAGATTTATTATCTTTTATGGCAGGACATGAATACTATCGGGGAAAGCCCCTATCTGGAGATATTCCTCAAGGAGGATATAGAGGTTCTTTACCTGTCTGACCCCCTTGATGAATTCGTTCTTTCATCCCTTATGGAGTTTGAAGGCAAAAAATTCAAGAGTATAGAGCAGAAAGACCTGGATCTGCTGAAGGACCGGGAGGACAGGAAAGAAAAAGATGAAAAGAAAACGGATGATCCCAGCGATGATTTTTTGAAATATGCCAGAGATCTGCTCAAAGGCAGGGTAATCGATGTTGTACTTTCCAAAAGACTGGTCGACTCCCCTGCATGCCTGGTAAATACGGAAAATATGCCAAGTTCCTATATTCAGAATCTGATGAAAGCAATGAACCAGGACCTGGGGGGGAAGGAAAAGATACTGGAGATTAACCCGGAGAACGACATAATCCGGAATATAGCTGCACTTTATGATAATGCGCCAAAGACGGAAATCCTTGATGATTTAATCCTTCAGATATATGATAATGCTTCACTTATAGCTGACCGTACTGTCCAGAAGCCCGAGGACATGGTGAAAAGGCTTGATGCTATCATAAAAAAGACAACCGAGATGCTTTTAAGCACAAATAAAGGGGCTGATAAGAAAGAGATACTTCATTAAACAGAGAAAACTGGCTGAAAATATTTAACACAGGAGTAGGTTTTATGTGCAGAATGCTAAAGCATCATTGCATTTTATTGATTGTTCTGCTGTTTATCCCGGTCACTGTAATGGCTGACCCGGTGATTCTTGAGGAAAGTTCATACCATATTACAATTATTTCCGAAGGAAAAGCAGAGATACTCTATGAACTTACATTTTTTGAAAATGAATCAAGGAATATGATCCGGGAAATAGGGCAGTTCAGGGGAATATCAAAGATTGTGGAAAGTTATGGCTATCAGGGAGACCGGAAGTTCAATGTAAGTATGCAGCCTCTGGCCAATAATTTTTACAGGGCTGTCTTTGACATCAGCACATCCCGGGGAAGCTCCTACAAGATAGGTATAAGGTATCTTACAGATATATCCCTTTTTGACAAAACAAGTATAAAGGATCAGGATTACGGGGTATTCTGGTGGATGCCTATGCAATGGGTTTTTCCCATAAAAAAACAGATTGTGCAGATAATACTGCCTATTGAGATTGACAGCAGCTATTCCCGGCCGGAGATGATAGATGATGCCCTGGTCAACTCAGCGGGTTTTTTGTCCGATGACAGGGTTCTGAAAAGCCAGGACAGGTGGGTATTTTATCCCTCTTCCTACCAGAATAAAAATATGCTTTCCCTTCATATCGAAAAGAATAACCTGAGGGCCAATGAAACACACAGCTTGAAATTCTATATACCATACCGCCACATTATCTCAGGGGGTCTGGTTACCGGTGCTTCGGATAATGAAAATTTTTTTGCCGGGGAAATAATGGAGAAGGGTGATTATACCATAAGAAAACTCGGCATAAACACCAGTCTGAAACCCCTCGGCAGGTCCGATGATTTCAAATATGATATCCGGGACAGCTTCAACATGATTGAAATAAGTGAGGTTATGGAGCTGAATTATCATATAATAACGGAAGATTCCAGAAATATTATACGAAGCATTGTATCCCTTCAGAAAAATCATGAGCTGGAATCCGTAACTGTATTGCTTGATGGCCGGGAAACTGATTCAAAGATGATCCTTAACATCCAGGAAGAACTGCAGGATGGCCCGATCCCCTGTGATCTGGTATTTAATGAGCCTGCCAGGAAAGGCTCAAGTCTTGATGTAAAACTGAAGATAATTTCTGTTCACAAGGCAAAGGTCATGGCGGAGCTGTTTGACGATCACTTCAGGGCTTATATCAACCTTTACGGCCTTGGTTTCTCAAAGATTCCCCGGGATGTCAAAGCAATTATTGATACGGATTTCTTCTGCAGATTTGATGATGATAATAAGCCTGTTTCGCCTGAGATAAGAATCGGCAGTGAGATAAGGGAGTATTTCTCCAGGGAAATCATTACTGCGAGGGAAACGGTCAAGGGAAGGACCGTTTACCTTCCCAGCCAGCAGAGAAGTTATATCACCCCTAATGTTTCCTATGAATACCAGGGATTTACCACAGAAAGGGACTATATCCCACATATCAGGGCAGAACTGAATATCCATGCCGATTATGTTCTTGTGGATCCCTTTTTTGGATTCTGGACATTCCTGAATGATCTTGCAAAGTTTAAGCTGTCTTCCCAGGATATCAGCTACCTCTATGAATTCGGAGCAATGATGCTCGTTATTCTCCTGCTGTTATTCTTTTTCCACTTCATCGTCTTTATTCCCATGCTTTTGACAATAGGCATAGTTTTACTGATTTTTGAGGCTGTAACCAGGGTAAAGGTCTTTAACAAGGTCTTTTATCCCAGGGGGAGGAAGGCAATAAGCCTTACTTCCGGCTACCTTTTTTCATTTAACGCACTCTTTGTCCCATTCAGGCTGGTCTTTTACCTGTCTCTGGGCCTGATATTTGCTGTTTTATGGCTATTCTCATGGCATCCCCGGGTAAAGAGGATATTTGAAAAAAAACCCAGATATATAGCACCGGAGATAGAGATTGAAACCTTTAAGACAAATGAATCTGTGGAAAACCTTGATCCAATAGAGGCGGCAGTATTCCTTAACATGCCTTCCAAAGCTGTTAACCTCCTTGTGGTGCAGCTGTTTGAAAAGGGTTATCTTGAAATAATTAACAGGAATCCTCTCCAGGTTAAGTTGCACAAGAAGGAAAGAGAAGGGCTGAAGCCCTACGAAAGCCTGTTTTTAGACTCTATAGCTGAGGACGGCACACTTGGCAAAAACAAAATTGCCATCATAATCAAAAGTATTTCCCACAGCCTGCAGGGAAAGATCTGGAGGGCTGATATCAATAAAACGGCCCAAAGCTACAGGAAAAGAATTGAAACCCACTGGGATGACTTCGCAAGTATCCCTACCTTCGCCGATCAAAGATCATACTTTGACAGGCATCACCGATGGATTATACTTAACAGGAACTTTG
>CAYSKJ010000140.1:4744-8055 GCA_964431655.1 uncultured bacterium
AAATAAAAAACATAAACTATTAAAGAGAGAGACTGCATTTCATACATAAAGCCATGCGAGAAAAATAAAAGACAAAATCAATTGAATTTTATGAGACCATATATGAAAAGACCAGAGGAATGGGAAACAGCATTAAAGATTTCTCCGAGGGCATAGTCCGCCAGGTTGAAGGTGTATCGGGGAAGGTCGTAGATAGAATAGAAAGCCTCTTTTCTCCTGTGGATGTTAAACAGGTGGAAGCTGAGGCTGCCTATAAAGGCAATGTATCTGCCTTTCAGTATGATGCCTGTCACTCAGCCTGTCATTCAGCCTGTCATTCAGCCTGCGTGCACTCGGCATGCCATTCAGCCTGCCACAGCGCCTGTGTATGTCATTCAGCCTGTCACTCGGCCTGCCACAGCGCCTGTGTTTCGAGATTCTGAAATGCGGGACGACCAGAAGGAATTTATTAGAGGATTTGTTGAAACTACAAGGGATATTGTCTATCTCAGGGACTCCGACAGGATAATGATTATTCTTCCCAACAAGATACAGCATCTTAATAGCACAGCCTTTGATATATTTAACTGTCTTTACAAGGAAAAATTGCCGCCTGAAGAAACCCTGAGGGTTCTCTCAACTAAATACGGTATTGATGAAAACCTCCTTTTAAATGATATCCTGGTGCTTATTGAGAGTGCAAATGCAATAATGAATGAGGATTACAGCAGGGCGAGAGCTGTTAAAACTATACCCTATGATCCGGACAGCCTGAAATACCCTATACTTTCCGAAATCGCACTGACATACAGGTGCCAGAATAAATGCAGCTTCTGCTATGCCAGCAGTCCTTTCAGGGGAAAAGGGGAGTCGGGGGAGATGAAAACCCATGAAGTGAAGATTATTATTGATAAGATTAAAAATCAGGCATATGTGCCTTCAATGAGCTTTACCGGCGGTGAGCCCACTCTAAGGAAGGACCTGGTTGAGCTGGTGGAATATGCCTCCAGGGCAGGGCTGAGGGTAAATCTTATTACCAACGGCATAAGGTGTTCCGATGTGGATTTTGTAAAGAAACTTGAGGACGCAGGCCTTAAAAGCGTTCAGATCAGCCTTGAATCCCACCTTAAAGATGTGCACAACCGGATAGTCGGCAATAAAAATGCTTATGAGAATACCCTAAAAGCAGTCAGGAATTTTTCCAAAACATCGGTTAATGTCCATACAAATACTACCATCTGCGATAGGAATCAGGGGCATCTTATTGATTTTATCGGCTTTGTAAAAAAGGAATTCGGATTTCCCTATCTTTCCATGAATATGGTAATAAGGACGGGAACAGCACGGGAGAATGATGATATAATGATGAGCTACAGCTGTATAAAGAAATTGCTTCCGCCCCTGATAGACTACTGCGAGAAGAATGAAATGAAATTTGTATGGTATTCACCAACCCCCTACTGCATTTTCAACCCAGTGGACCATGGACTGGGTGCAAAATCCTGTGCTGCCATATCCGGGCTCCTTTCTGTAGACCCGAAAGGTAATATACTTCCCTGTTCAAGCTTTGACAGGGGAGTCGGGAACCTGCTTAAACATTCTTTTGATTATATATGGACTTCGGATGAAGCAATGTACTGGCGTGAAAGGAGATATATTCCCCCAGTTTGCAGGTCCTGCAAATTCAGGGATATCTGCTGCGGAGCATGCCCCCTTTACTGGGAGAATGCAGGATCTTTCAGGGAGATTGAAAGGATGAGAGAAAGAAGACCTTTTGTAAAAAATATTTTATATAATATAGAGAGAGCTCTTAGAGTGAGATCTCACGGGATTTCAGGCAGAGGAAAAAAGGAGATGAAAAATGTCTGATCTGGCCTTTTGCATATCTTTCCTGGATAAAACCAATAAGGAACTGGATTCCATTATTAAAAAACTGGAAAAACTGCAGAGGTATTTTTCTGATAATTTTGACAATGTTGTAAGGGTCAGGAATTCTGAATTGGAGTTTCTTCAGAAGGAGTTCTTTAATGATGATACTTCTTTTCCTTCTGTCATAAAACAAATATACCTCTCTGAACTCCCTTTGCAGGGTTCAGAATTTTCCGAAAACTTTCAGGAGCTGTCCAAAAGCATGAAAGAGATTGAAGACAGCCTGAAGAAAACGGATGCAAATAGGATCAAGCTCCTTGAGATGTTTAAAAAATTCAATACAGACCTTGATGCCAAAGAAGAGCAGCTGAAATTGAAAGTCAATGCCCTTGAAGCCAGAATTGATGATTATAACCGAAGGATTGACGAATTAAACAGGGGTCTGGGATTTTTAATGAATATCTTCAGCATGAAAAAGATTCAAAAAGAGAAGGAAACCTATATAAAGGCAAGGAGAAAGATAGTAAAGGATATCAATGATATAAGGAACAGCTGGAAGGAAAAGGAGAAAAGTATAACAAAAGAGCTGGAGCAGCTTAAGGACGCCTGGAATATTCCCCAGACAGAGTTCTCACTGATAAGTGAAAAGCTTGATTATCTCAAGGCTAACAGGGAGGACATAATCAGCAAGGCGACCTTTTCGGCAACAATGAAAAAGCTCAGGGGAGACGAGGATTTCCTCATCAAACTAATCGGAAATGACAGGCCTGCATGTCCAGTAACCTGTTCCCGGTGCGGGTCGGATAACAAGTCCAATATGTTTTTCTGTTTTTACTGCGGAGCAAGATTTTCCGAAGACCGCAGGGATATCAAGGGAAGCCTGGTGGAAGTAGGCGAACTTAATGCAGTATACGAGAGTATCCTGGAGGGTGTAAAGGAAACCGTATCCTTTCTGGCTCTCCTTAAAGGAATTAAAACCGGGGTTGAGGCAATAAGGAAATCCTATGCCTCAGTCAAGAAGACCCAGGATACCTATTCATCGCTGAAAAAGCTTAAAATATCAATACCGGAGGTATCAAAAGACATCCCCGGACATATAAGCCACCTGGACAATCAGCTAAAGATTGAATTTAAGAATCTGCACCCAAGGATTTTCTTTGAACAGTTCAAAGTATATACCCAAAAGCTCTTTACTGAAAATAAGATAAAGGGTTTTTTTGAGGCTATGGGTGAGGAACTGAATAAAACTACCAAAGCTCAATGGTAAAAACTGGTTTAATTGCTGTTTATTTTTCGTCCATGGAGAAAATCTGGCCTTTTTTTTCTATCCTGCTCTTTTTAAGGACAATATCGCCTCCGCACTGGGTGCATTTCTGTATGGGATCCCTGAGAGGATACCGGGTATCGCAGTAAGAACAATACTTTTCAACGATCTCATGCAGAAAGTCAGGGAAAACATATAC
>CAYSKJ010000141.1:0-8030 GCA_964431655.1 uncultured bacterium
CCCTCCTGTCGCTGATTCAGCAAATGAGACACTAAGCTGTTTTTTCTGCAGTTCAATGAAAAGAGCTTCATATATATCTGAAGCTTCAATAATATTATTAATTCCAAATCTACTGCCTGCTTCCTGGATGATTCTATTACAATCAAATCCGGCTTTAGTCCTGAATGAAAGCATTATCATGCCAAAACTGCAGAATATGGAATAATCAGGGTAATTGAAGACATGCCTGTCTGATTGAATCAGGTCCTCAACCTCTGATTCCCTGTAGCCCAGCACAAAAAAACGGCAGTCCTCTGTAAATTGCCGGCAAAAGGGGAGATAATTATCCAGCTGGCCGTTGATTATTATCTTTCTGAGTTCCGAGGGAACGCCTGGAAGGGCTATTGCCAGCTTTTTGCCTTTTCTGCATGCAAAACCTGAGGCTGTACAGCTTTTGTTCTCTATTACTTCACTGTTTTCAGGGAAAAAGGACTGTTTTTCATTGCATCTAATGCCTGATAAGGATTTTGAGCCTAATACCTGAAGGATACGCTTTTCTTCCTGATAGTTCTTTTTCAGGGGATACCCGAAATAATCAGCGATGGCCTGCCTTGTGATATCATCAGCCGTTGGCCCCAGGCCTCCCGTGGTAATAACAGTGAATGATCTATTAAAGCAGAATTCAAAGGCATCAATTATTTCCCTGGGATCATCACTTACTGAAAGGTGAAAATTTAATTCACAGCCCCTTTTATTAATGAAATCAGCCAGAAATCGGAAATTAGTATCCTGGATATATCCCCTTTGTATCTCAGTTCCTATATTTATTACGCAAATGCTGTTATTTTTCATTTGCAATACCTATAAAATCGTATTCTGTGACACCTGTAACAAGGACATCGTAGATCCCGGGCTTCTTCGAATTATCCATGTTTTCAAGAATTAAATCACCGTCTATTTCAGGAGCCTGTACAAGAAGTCTGTCGCCGTCAGGGCTAATAATTCCCTTATGGACCTGCCCTATCTGCTTTTTTATCCTTTTATAATGTATTTCCTGCTGTATTTCCATTACCCTGTTTAACCTTGAGCAGGATATTCTTCTGCTTACCTTGCTTTTAAGCCTGGAACTCGGGGCAAATTCTTCATCGGAGTAAGTAAAACAGCCAAGCCTGTCAAATTCTACCTCTTTGATTCCGGATATAAGCTGATTAAAATCCTTACAGGTTTCCCCGGGAAATCCGGTAATCACTGTGGTTCTCAAAGTCGCCCCGGGGATGAGATTCCTGATGAGATCAATTTTTTCCATTATGTCTTTGCTGGAATGGGGCCGGTTCATAGCCTTTAAGACCTTGTCTGAAAGATGCTGTATCGGAATATCGAAATAGTTTATAAACTTTTCGCTGTCTCTAATGGTTTTTATGAAACTTTCAGTTATATCAGAAGGGTTAAGGTACAGCAGACGGCAGTAGAAGTCCCCTTTTATGCTGTTTATCTTCCTGACCAGATCTTCAATGAAAAAGGATGAGCCGAAATCTTTTCCATACTGCATTGTATCCTGGGAAATGAGGTTAAACTCAAAGACCTGTTCCCCAATAAGCTCAGATATTTCACTGATGATTAAATCCTGTGGCTTTGACCTGTGTTTTCCCTTTATTGCTGGAATTACACAGAAACTGCATTTTCTGGAACAGCCCTCCGCTATCTTTACATAACGGTGTGCCGGTTTCGGTTCAAATGCTGTGCGGTTGTGCTTTTTTAACAGGGCATTGCGTGAACCGGAGATGAAATAATTTCTCCCGGTCCTTTTGTATTCCTGTATAATACCTGATATTTCCGGATACTCATTGGTGCCGGCGAGTATATCGATTTCCGGTATCTCCTGCTTTAGCTTTTTTCCGTAGAGCTCAGAAAGACAGCCTGCAACAATTAAAAGGCTGTCAGCTTTTTTCTGTGATGCCTCAAGTATGCACTGTATGCTTTCCTCTTTTGCATCCTGTATGAATCCGCATGTATTTATAATTGTAATATCGGGGTTTTGTAATACATCTACCTGGCTGTAACCTTCCTCAAGGAGCCCCGAAAGCATTACCTCGCTGTCCACAAGATTTTTGGAGCAGCCCAGGGAAATAATGGAAAATGAGGGTTTGTCATAATTTTTCAAGGAACTCATAAAGATTATGTCTTTTTTCTTCTTTGGTTTCCATGTTACGAACCATGATAGTATTTTCTTTTATCTCCTCTGCCCAGATGAAGATTACATGTTTTGCATGATACTGAATGGCCTCAGCCAGAACCTTATTCATTTTTACAGGATGAAGGGAATAGGCGGTATTAAGCTTTTTTTCACGGAGCTGTCTTACTATCTTAATCGCGTCAAGACACTGTTCTTCCTTGAAATAAACAATATAATAGTCAAGTTTTGGGGGTTTTACATCCAGGAGTCTTTTTTCCATGAGTATCTCCTGAAGAACAACATCGCCCATGGCCATACCTACCCCTGACATCTCTTCGGGAAAACCGAAATCTGAAAGCAGGCTGTCATACCTGCCTCCTCCGCAAATGGCGCGGAGCTTTTCCGAACGGTGAAACAGCTCAAATACAAACCCTGTATAATAATCCAGCCCCCTTACAATGCTGAAATCAAGCTCTATATAATTCATCATATTAAAGGTATCAAGAAGTGAAAAAAGCTCCTTAAGGTTTTTAAGTTCGGCCATAACCGCCGGATTAATCTTTATCTCTTCAGGAAGTTTCCTGAAGTCATTGATATTGAGTATCTGGATGATATGGTCGATATGGTTATGGGATACGCCTGCATCTGCAAGGAGCCTCTCCATTTCGCTTTCACTTACTTTGTGCTTCTTGTCTATACAGCCGAATATCCCCTTTATTTTATTTTCTGAAACACCTATACCCAGCAAGATTGCAGAAATTAATTTTCTGTTGTTGATCTTTAATACAATATCCTGTTCCTTAAATCCAAAATCCTGCATGGAAGAAATGATCGCCACTATAATCTCAGCCTCTGCAGTATAGCTGTCCTCACCCAGTATGTCAATATTCCACTGGAAAAATTCCCTTTTTCTCCCCCTCTGCATCCTTTCATACCTGAAAAACCTGCCCATTGAGTACCATTTAATTGGTTTTTTTATGCTCCTGCCCTTTTGAATAATAAGCCTGGCCAGGGTAGGAGTGAGTTCAGGTCTCAAAGCTATTTCTCTGCCGCTTTTATCCGCGAAATTGTAAAGCTGGGATACTATTTCATCCCCTGACTTCATCCTGTAGATATCCAGCGCTTCCATCATCGGACCGTCGTATTTCTGGAATCCCATGAGACGGGAGGTTCTCTCCCAGTTATTACATATATAATCAGTGACAACCATATCCTCAGGGTAAAAATCCCTGGTGCCTTTTACTATGGGAAGACTCTGGGTCATTTATCTTTTCCCCCGTCTATAATCTCAATCAATACTTTGTTTGTTGCTTTTGGATGGAGAAAATAGATGGGTTTCCCCTCCGCACCAATAACCGGTTCACCGATAATATTAAAGCCTTTGCCTTTGTAATATTCTATGCTCTTCTGAAAGTTATCCGACTCAAAACAAAGATGCTGTATACCCTCGCCTTTTTTTTCTATGTGTTTTGAGATTGAGCTTTCTTCTTTCAGGCCCTGGAGAAGCTCAATTTTTGATTCACCGCATTTGAAAAAGGCTATCTCAATGCCCATCTCGTCCATGCGGGTCCTTTCGATGAATTCAAAACCAAGGGCTTTATAGGTCTCCACTGCACTGTCAAGATCCAGGACTGCGATCCCTATATGGTCCAGTTTGTTCATGCTCATTTTCCTTCCTCCTGAATTTTATTCATTACCATAAAATCTGTTTATTGCAACAGAAATTGACTGTACAAACTCATCGCTGTTTGTAAAACCGTATATTATATTGATTACCCTGTTGCCAATAAGAATTAAAGTAGCAGGGAAATCATTAATCGTGAAATGTTTGATTATATTCGGGTTCTTGTCAGCATCCATCTGGTATATTTTCACAATAAAAGCGGGATTCTGCGACAAAATCCTTGCCGCCTGCTGTAATCTCAGGCAAAGCGCTGAATTCTGCTGATAGAATATTACTATCCACGGGCCTCTTATCTGATTTCCCAGACCGTTAAAATCCGATGGAGTCAGTTCAGTAAGCAGGGGTACGCCGGGAAGGTTGTTCTGCACAAAATCCTCTGAAGGATTGTAAAAAAGAGGTATATTCCCTAAACCCTGGCCATTCATGCTTACAGTAGCCATATAGCCTGCGAAAACATATTCGTTTCCGTAAGCATGCTTTATCTCGCTTTTCCTTAACTCGAACTCGGCTTCTTTTTCTCCAGGTTTTGTGGTTTTCTCATCGGTCTTTATAATTTTTCCGTCGGGGCCTATAAATGATACTTCAAAGCGGTTTTCGGCATTTGCTATCTCAAGAAGTATGCTGAAATTAAAGGACATATCCTTTTCAGTGAAGAATTCGGTCTGTTCCTTGGCACCATTGATACTGCGGTATACAATAAAGCCAACCTGGCCCAGATCTGTAATATTGACATCCTGGTCAAATATAAGTCCAAGTTCATCGGTTTCTTCCTGAGCGGTAGTTTCCTGAATTTCTTCATCCTGCAAAAATTCTGACTCTTCGTCTGCAGTATTTGTCTCCAATTTCTTCACAGTTTTTTCCGGAACTGCATCTTTTTTGTCGCTTCGATTCAGGAAAATAAAAACAAAAACTAAAATAAGGCTCATCCCGATTAATATTAATGGAAGATTGTTTCGTTTTGCCGATGGCTTCTCACTTTCAAATTCTACCGCACACAGCTCGCAGATATCTTTAAGGCCAAGCTTGCGCTGGCATTTCCTGCAGAAATTTGTACTGCATATTGAGCATTCGCCTGAGGCATTATTTTCAGGATGGAGTGGACACAGGCTATCTTTCAGAAGCTTTGCATCAGCCTCAAGTTTCAGCAGGACATTAAGCCAGTGTTCCGATTCCATTTGGTCGAATTTTCCGATTGAAAAGGGGCCGCGGTCCAGCATCTTCTGTGACTTTTCCAGGCTTATATTAAGGGACTCAAAAAGCGTTTTTTTCAGGTTGTATATATTCTTTTCGCCCTCTATATTATAAACTACAACCTGATATAGCTCCTGGTCTTTCTGATTTTTTTCTTCTTCCATTTTTAATCCCCCTTGATATTTAATTTTGAAAGCTCCTGATACATATTGCTTCCCTCATCAATGATCAGGTCAACTGCCTTTCTGATCAGCCGGTTATCAAGGATAAACCTCTCTGCCTGGAGCAGGATTCTTTTCCTTGACATCTCGGTAATTGAACGAAACAGTTTTTCCTTTCTTATTTCTTTGTTGCCGATAATAAAGTCAAAATGCTTATCTATTGCATGGGTAAGTTCCGGGACCCCTTTCTCATCCCTGGCAATACAGCTTATTACAGGCACATTGTTTTTAAGAGGCGTATTCTTGAGCATGAACTCGATATCCCTCAGTGCTTTAATTGCATTGTCTTTGTCAAACTTGTTTATAACAAAGATATCGCCTATTTCAAAAAGGCCTGCCTTTATAGCCTGTATATCATCACCAGCATTGGGTATGGTAACAATTATAACAGTGTCTGCCACATTACATATATCTACTTCAGCCTGTCCAACACCTACGGTCTCAATGATTATCTTCTTTTTGCCGAGGTATTTAAATAGATAAGCCATATCATAGGTAGAGGTGGCCAGGCCTCCCAGACTTCCCCGGGTTGCCATGGATCGTATGGTGATGTTCTCATAACTGTTTAGTTCATTCATTCTGACTCTGTCACCAAGAAGGGCACCCCTGGTAAAAGGGCTGGAGGGGTCAACAGCAATAATCCCTACGCTCAGGCCCATATCGGCATATCTTTTTGCGAGCTTGGATGTAAGGGTGCTTTTACCTACGCCAGGAGAACCTGTTATACCTATAATCTGGGCATTCTGGGATTTGTCATAGGAATCGGCAAGAGCCCTGAGAATCATAAAGCCTTCTTCCGTGAGATTTTCTATTTTTGTTGCGGCCTTTCCGAATGCCCGCGTATCCTTTAATCTCAGATTCTCAATCAGTTCATCAATCCTGGGGCTTTCAGCTTTAATAACCATGGCAGATCAGGCAATGGACCTGATATATTCAATTATGGCTGAAGTGGGAGTGCCGGGCGTAAAAACCTCTTTTATGCCGTTTTCTTTAAGAAAAGCGATATCCTGTTCAGGTATTATTCCCCCTACCAGTATGAAGATATCCCCAGCCTTCTTTTCCTTCAGAAGGTTTGCAACCTTCGGGCACAGGTGCTTATGAGCGCCTGACAGCAGGCTCAACCCAATAACCCTGACATCCTCTTCCAGGGCAATCTTTACTATTTCGTCGGGAGTGTGCCTGAGTCCTGTATAAATAACCTCATAACCTGCATCTCTCAAGGCCTGGGCAACTACCTTGGCCCCCCTGTCATGTCCGTCCAGACCTGGTTTTGCTATCAGTATTCTCTTTATTGTTCCTTCCACGGTTTTTTCTCCTTATTCATTAGATATAGTTTATGGAATTTCTTCCTGTTTAGGAATATATAGAACAGAATGGTCATATAATAAAGCAAAATCGGCAGGATTATCAAAATAAAGCTGTTGCTGGAGTTTTTGCCGAAAAAGACAAAGGAACATACCATTATTGTATTGGGGACTATTATAGCCATGTTTGCCTTTACAGCAAACAGCGGTTTTATGGAGTTTTTCTGGAAAAGAGTATAGGTAAGGGAATCAAAAAAAACAAGATAGAAAATGGCAAGGAATAAAACAAGCATTGCTGTGTTACTGCAGGCCTTCATCCCGTGCAAAAGGAAAGGTATGAAGGACAGGAGTGCTGATGTCTTGATAAAGATCAGGCTGAACAGTTCGTCTTCAGCTCTGAGAGAAAGATAAATGCCGGATATATTTGCCAGCATATAAAGAATAAAACTGGGAAGCATGAGATTATAATGCAGAAGTATGAAAAGGCAGCACGCAAGTGCTATGCCTGCATAAAGCATAAGAAGATTCAGCTTCATGTTAATATTACCCTTATTTGATAATTCTCAGAACAGCATCTGCAATATTTCTGGAGCCTATGGCATGTTTTTCTGTAAGCTCGTCATAATTGCCTGACTTAATAAATTCATCCTTTAAACCTATGGAAAGCACTTTTACCGGGAAAAATGCTGAGGTCTGTTCACATACAAGGCTGAACAGACCGCCGTTTATGCTTCCTGCTTCAGCAGTGACAATCGGGCCTTCCTTTGCTGAATCTGCAAGGATGTCCGTGCTGGCAGGCTTAAGGCGGAAGTAATCGATGATCCTGATATCAATATTTTCAAAGGCGCTGAGGCTGTTTACAGCTCTGATGGATTCATAAACAAGATCTCCGGCTGCGATAACCGTAACCCTTTTTGAATTCCTCTTTTCAAAATCTTTTAAAAGGACATAACCGGCATTTATGTCATCCCTTTTAAGTTCGTTTTTCAGCTTGATCCCAAGGTGCGGTTTGCTGTTGTAAATAACCGGTATCTTATTCCGGCTGTACTTCATGAAGCATGGCCCTTTGACTGATGAAAGGTGAGAAACGAGCATATAAGCCATGATTCCGTCCGATGGCCAGAAAATATGCCAGTTGGGCATTCCCCGCAAGGCAGAGATAAGCTCTATCTCCGCGTGGGAGCCGCCGTCCTGAAGCCTCGGGTCACCATGGGAACCCAGCACTTTGACATTAAGGCTGTTATAGGCAATCTGCCTCAGGGCTCCAAGGGATTCAAGCTGAAATATGGAAAAGGTGTTTGTAAAGGGTATTAAACCCTCACTTGCAAGCCCTCCTCCCATCATATTCATAAGACTTTCTGCAATCCCTACTTCAATGGTTCTTTCAGGAAACCGGGTGCTGAAATAATCCCCTTTGCAGGAGGATTTCAGGTCAGAATAAACAGAAATGATGTTTTCATTGACTAATGCTTCTTTTG